>JANXXF010000378.1 GCA_025350775.1 Actinomycetes bacterium | reverse complement strand
CGGCAACTCGGCCTCGGTAGTCAACGTCGGCGCGGGCACCGGCTCCTACGAGCCGGCAACGACGGTGGTCGTGGTCGAGCCGTCGGCGGCGATGATCGCGCAGCGACCGGCCGGCACCGCGCCCGCCCTGCAGGCCGCCGCGGAGGCGATTCCGCTGCCCGACGGCTGCGCCGGCGCCGCGCTGGCAGTGCTCACCGTCCATCACTGGGCCGACCCGGTCGCCGGGCTCGCCGAGCTGCGGCGGATCGCGCGGCGGCGCATCGTCGTGCTCACCTGGGACCGGCTCGCCGCCGACATCGCCAGCGGCGACTAGGCCCGTCGCTACAGCGATCTGCTCGAGCGCGAGAAGCTCGACGTGGGCTACCGGCTGGTCATCGCCGACCTCTGAGCGTCACCAACCATCAGCGGTGCGCCGCCGTACCCCGGCGCCCCACGCCACGCCAACCTCATCGCACCGCGCGACGAGCGGGAGCCCCGCCAGACACCCGCCGTGTGCCGCAGGCCAGGTGCCGCACCCGCTGCCGCGCGCCTGCCAAGCGACTGTCTCCGCCCGAGCGCGCGGCAGCGGGTGCGGCAGCAGGCCCAGCGAACGCCCCGCCGCAGGGAGACCGGAGGGAGTCCCGAAACGTCAGACCGCGAACGCCGGAGCGTCGTCGGCATCCCGCGCCACGAGCGCCGCGTACCGCCCACCCAAGTCGATCAACTCGTCGTGCCGCCCGCGCTCGACGATGGCGCCCCGGTCGAGCACGACGATCTCGTCTGCATCGCGGACGGTGGAGAGGCGATGCGCAATGGCGATCGTCGTGCGGCCCTCGGAGAGCCGGTCGAGCGCCTCCTGCACGGCCCGCTCGGTCTCGGTGTCGAGCGACGAGGTCGCCTCGTCGAGCACGAGGATCGGCGGGTTGCGCAGGATCGTGCGGGCGATTGCGATGCGCTGCTTCTCACCGCCCGAGAAGCGATAGCCGCGCTCACCGACGATGGTGTCGTAGCCCTCCGGCAGCGCCGCGATGACGTGATGGATGCGAGCAGCCTCGGCGGCGGCCTCGACCTCGGCGTCGCTCGCGTCGGGCTTTGCGAAGCGCAAATTCTCGCGTACCGACGCGTGCAGCAGGTAGGTCTCCTGCGAGACGACCCCGACAGCGTCGGCGAGCGACGCAAAGGTGAGGTCGGCCACGTCGATGCCGTCGAGCGTGACCCGGCCGCGCTCGGGCTCGTAGAGACGCGCGACGAGATAGCCGAGCGTCGTCTTCCCGGAGCCGGTCTCTCCCACGACCGCAGTGCGCGTTCCCGCCGGCACGACGAGCGAGACGCCCTGCAGCGTCCAGTCGTTGCCGTAGCGGAACCAGACGTCGTCGAACGCGACCTCGCCACGCAGCCGCTCGCGGGGCAGCTCGTGCGCGCCCGGCCGCTCCTCGATGTCGACTGGCAGGTCGAGGTACTCGAACACCCGGTCGAACAACGCCATCGACGTCTGCACGTCGACATGAACGTTGAGCAGCTGGGCGATCGGGAAGAAGAGCCGGGTCTGCAGCGTGGTGAAGGCGACGAGCGTGCCGATCGAGATCACGGCCCAGCCGTTCGCGAAGGCGAGGCCGCCGAACCAGTAGACGGCCGCGGGCATCACGGCGAACGTCATCTGGATCGTGCTCATCACCCACCGCCCGGCCATCGAGGAGCTCACCTCGAGCTCCGCGAGCCGGCTCGACTCGCCGTCGAAGCGGTCGGCCAGCCCGGCGGATCGGCCCATCGTCTTGCCCAGCAGGATGCCCGACACCGACAGCGACTCCTGCACCAGCGTGGACATGTCGGCCATGGTCGTCTGGCGCCGGGTCGCGATCGCCTTGCGCTGCTTGCCGACCCGCCGTGTGAGCACGATGAACAGCGGTAGCAGTCCGAGCGAGAAGGCGGCGAGCCGCCAGTCGAGCAGGAACAGCGCGATCACCGTGGCGATCACCGTCGTCCCGTTCGAGACGATCGAGGTCGCCGTCGAGGTGACGACCTGCTGGACGCCGCCGATGTCGTTCTGAATGCGTGACTGCACCTCGCCGCTGCGCGTCCGCGTGAAGAACGCCAGCGACATCCGCTGGAGATGGCGGTAGACAGCGGTGCGCAGCCCGTGCATCACGCGCTGGCCGACCTGGGTCGAGAGCAGCGTCTGCACGACGCCGAGCGCCGAGGTGAGCACCGAGATCGCGATCATGCCGCCGGCGAGCAGGCTGATCAGCGTCGCGTCCCTCTGCGGGAACGCGGTGTCGAGCAGGCTCTTGAGCAGGAACGGCGAGACGATGCCGAGCGCCGACGAGACGGCGATCAGGCCGAGGACGGCGCCCAGACGGCGGCGATGCGGCCGGAAGAGGGCGGCGACGTGGCGGAGGTTCGCCTTGCGCACGGCAGGGTCGGCAGTCCGCTCGGGAACCTCCCCGGGCGCGTCGAAGATCCCTCCGTGCGGACGTGGCATCGCCGCACAGGGTACGGGTCGGGCGAGTCGCCCGGGCGGAGCCTGAGCGAGAGCCGCGACCGCGGGCGCCCCCGCGCTGGGCGGCTGCTAGATTCGCCGCCATGACCGTGGTCGAAACCTCCCGCGACGGCGCGATCCTGACGATCACGCTGAATCGCCCCGACAAGCTCAACGCCTTCGACATCCCCCTGCTGCGCGGCCTCGCCGACGCCGTACGCACGGCGGCCGACCCGGCCGTCCGCGCGGTCGTCCTCACCGGCGCCGGGCGCGGCTTCTGCGTCGGCCAGGACCTGACGGCCCTCGAGGAGGCCGGCGTCGAGAACGTCGGCGACCTGCTGCGCGAGCACTACCACCCCACGATGCTGGGCATCCGCGCGCTCGAGAAGCCGGTCATCGCCGCCGTCAACGGCCCGGCGGCCGGCGCCGGCCTCGCGCTCGCGTGCGCGTGTGACATACGCATCGCGTCGGACGCGGCGAGCTTCGTGCCGGCGTTCGTCTCGATCG
>JANXXF010000255.1 GCA_025350775.1 Actinomycetes bacterium | reverse complement strand
CGCTGCCGGCACGTCGAGCCCGAACTCGGCAATCACCGTGCGCGGCTCAACGACCACGACCACGACCACGACCACGACCACGACCACGACGATCACGAGCACGACGACGGCGATGTCGCGCTGCGCGTGAAGGCGCTGGAGGCGCTGCTCGTCGAGCGCGGCTACCTTGCCACCGACGCCGTCGACAAGCTCGCCGAGGCGTACGAGCACGATGTCGGGCCGATGAACGGGGCCCGCGTCGTTGCGCGCGCCTGGAGCGACCTGGCGTTCCGGGCGCGCCTGCTCGAGGACGGCTCGAAGGCGATCGGCGAGTTCGGCTACGGCGGCTTCGAGGGCGGCCACGTCGTCGTTGCGGAGAACACCGACGAGGTACACAACGTCGTCGTCTGCACTCTCTGCTCGTGCTATCCGTGGTCGGTGCTCGGCCTGCCGCCGACCTGGTACAAGGACCCGGCGTACCGCGCCCGCGTGGTCGTTGAGCCGCGCACGGTGATTGCCGAGTTCGGGCTCGACGTGCCGGCAGCGAAGGCGATCCGTGTATGGGACTCGAGTGCCGAGGTGCGCTACCTGGTGCTTCCGCAGCGCCCGGCCGGGACTGAAGGCATGACGGAGGAGGAGCTTGCCGACTTGGTGACGCGGGACTCGATGATCGGCGTCGCAGAGCCGCTCGCCCCAGCCCGCGCATGAGCGTCGAGGACGCTGTCGCGTACATGACTGGTACGGCCGCGCTGCCGCGCCTCAACGGCGAGCTCGTGTTCGACGCCCCCTGGGAGAGCCGGGCCTTCGGCCTCGCCGTCGGCCTCTCGCAGGCGGGCAGCTTCACCTGGGACGAGTTCCGCGAGCGGCTGATCGTCGAGATCGCGGCCTGGGAGGCCGCAGGCCATCCTGCCGAGGAGTGGAGCTACTACGAGCGCTGGCTCGCCGCGCTCGAGTCGATTCTCGAGGCGAAGGGCATCGCCGGCGGCGAGGAGATCGACGCGTTGATGGACGCGATCGCGGCGACACCGGAGCACTGACGCGCCGGCCCGGCAGCGCGCCGGCTGCTACGAGATCTTGAGGGTGGCGCGGACGATCTGGACGACGCGCGTGGGCTGCTGGTCTGCATTCCCCAGGGTGCCGATGAGCTGGACGACGTCGAGGCCCTTTGTCACACGTCCGACGAGACCGTAGTCCGGCGGCAGACCGACGTCCTTGCCTGTGACGACGAAGAACTGACTGCCGGAGGTGCCCGGCGCCTCGGTCTGCGTCTTCGCCATGGCGACGAGGCCGAGCGTGTACTTGAGATCCTTCGGCGGGTTGTCGACGACGCTGTAGCCCGGGCCGCCCGTGCCGGTGGCGGTCGGATCGCCGCCCTGAATGACGAAGCCCGGGACGATGCGGTGGAAGACAGTCTTGTCGTAGAACCCGGCCTTCACGAGCGACACGATCGAGGCCGTGATGTGGGGCGCGCGCTTCACGTCGAGCCGGAGGGTGAATGAGCCGCAGTTCGTCGCGAACGTGACGTCATAGGTCTTCGTCGGGTCGAGCGACTTCTTCGGCGCCTTCTGCCCGCCCGTGGCGCGCGGGGCCGGCTGCGCGATGGCCTTGCAGGAAGGAGCGGCGGCGGCGGGGCCGGCGAGGAGGCCGACCGAGGCGGCGAGCGCGGCGGCGGCGGAGGCTGTGGTGAGGGCGAGGCGGCGAGTCACGGCGGGAATGCTAGCGCCCGGGCCGCAAGCCGCGTCCGAGGCAACCGCGAAGATCGGCTCCGTGAACATCAGGCTCACGCTCGAATACGACGGCACGGCATTTCACGGCTGGGCGACGCAGCCCGGCCTGCGCACGGTCGAAGACGAGTTGCGCGCGGCTCTCGGGCGGATCTTCCCCGCCTGGGGCGGGCTGGGCGTGGCGGGTCGCACCGATTCCGGCGTGCACGCGCTCGGCCAGGTCGTGAGCTTCGCTGCCGACGGCGGTCCGGCCCCGGGCCGCGTCGCCGAGGCGCTCAACTCGGTGCTGCCGCCCGATGTCGCCGCGATCGCTGTGGCGGAGGTCCCGGACGGGTTCCATGCCCGCTTCTCGGCACGCTCCCGCTCGTACCGTTACCGCCTCCATCGCCGTCCGCTGCGGTCGCCCTTCGAGGATCGGCGCGCATGGTGGAACCTGCGCCCGCTCGACCTCGACCGGCTCGCCGCCCTGGCCGCCGTCCTGCCGGGCCGGCATGACTTCACCGCGTTCACGCCCACCGCCACGGAGCACGAGGTCTTCGCCCGGACCGTCGAGTCGGCGGCGTGGCGTGAGGAGGGGGAGCAGCTCGTCTTCGAGATCACCGCCGACAGCTTCCTGCGCCACATGGTTCGCACCCTCGTCGGGACGATGCTCGAGCCGGAGCTGGAGCCGGCTGCCCTCGCCCGCCTGCTCGAGGGCAGGCCGCGCCGTGACGCGGGGCCGACAGCGCCGCCGTGGGGCCTCTACCTCGTCGCCGTCCGCTACGCCGATAGCATCTGAGGCCGTGCGCTTCCCGATCGTCCTGTTCGATCTCGACGGCACGCTCGTCGACTCCGGGCCGATCATCCTGGCGTCGTACAGGCATGCCACGCGCAGCGTGCTCGCGCTCGACGTGCCGGATGCGGAGCTGATGGCGCTCGTCGGCGGGCCTGGGCTCGTCGAGCAGATGCGTCGTTTCAGCGAGGAGCGCACCGAGGAGCTCGTTCGCGTCTACCGGGCGCATAACGAGCCACTCCACGCCGGGCTGCTCGCCTTTCCCGGGATCGAGGACGCGTTGCGCGCCCTGAAGGCGCAGGGGCGCCGGCTGGGCGTCGTCACGGCAAAGCGAAAGCCCACCGTCGAGCTCGCCTTCGCCGCGGTACGGATCGGCGATCTCTTCGACGTCCTCGTCGGCTCCGAGGACACCGAGCGCCACAAGCCAGAGCCGGAGCCGATCCTGCGCGCGCTCGACCTGCTGGGGGCAAGCGCGGGCGACGCCGCCTACGTCGGCGACTCGCCGTACGACATCTCGGCTGCGCGCGCCGCGGGCGTTCACGCGATCTGGGTGTCGTGGGGCGGCATCCACGACGAGCAGCGCATCCTCGAGGGCGAGCGGCCCGACGCCATCGTCCACACTGCCGAGGAGCTCCTTGCCGCCCTCTGACGCGGCTGCCCGCGCCGCCGAGCTTCGCCGCCAGATCGACCACCACGCCTACCGCTACTACGTGCTCGACGCCCCGGAAGTCGAGGACGCCGTCTACGACGCGCTCTACGACGAGCTCGAGCGCATCGAGCAGCAGCAGCCCGGGCTTGTGACGCCGGACTCGCCGACCCAACGCGTGGGCGCGCCGCCCGCCCACGGCTTCCGCAAGGTTCCCCACCTCGCGCCGATGGGCTCGCTCGAGAAGGTCACGACCGAGGCGGCGCTGCTGAAGTGGGCCGACGACGTACGCAAGCGCCTCGACAGCGACGAGCCGGTGGCCTACGTAATCGAGCCCAAGATCGACGGGTCGGCCGTCTCGCTCGTGTACGAGGGTGGCGTGCTCGTCCGCGGCGCGACGCGGGGCGACGGCGGCCAGGGCGAGGACGTCACGGCGAATCTCCGCACCGTCAAGACCGTGCCGCTCGCGCTCCGGCTGGCTCCGGGCGAGACGGCCCCGGCACAGCTGGAGGTGCGCGGCGAGATCTACCTCTCGCTGCCCGACTTCGCCCGCTTCAACGAGCAGCTGACGGCGCAGGGCAAGAAGGTGGCGCCGAACCCGCGCAACCTGGCGGCCGGGTCGCTGCGCCAGCTCGACCCGGGCATCACCGCCGAGCGGCCGCTCGCGATCTGGGTGTACGGCTCCGGACTCACCGAGCCCACGGGCACCGCCACCCAGTGGGAGCTGCTGGCCTGGCTGCGCGAGCACGGCTTCCGCACGAACCCGGAGGCCCGCCGCTACGAGACCATCGAAGAGGTCGCCGCGGCCTGCCGCGACTGGGAGGAGCGGCGGCGCGGGCTGGACTACGAGATCGACGGCGTCGTGATCAAGATCGACGCGCTCGAGCAGCAGCGTCGCCTCGGCGCGCTCCACGACCGGCCGCGCTGGGCGCGCGCCTACAAGTGGGCGCCGCAGACCGCCGTCACGCGTCTCCAGCGCATCGCCGTCAACGTCGGGCGCACCGGCGCCCTCAACCCGTGGGCGATCCTGGAGCCCGTCGAGGTGGGCGGTGTCACCGTGTCGCGGGCGACGCTGCACAACGAGGAGGACATCAACCGCAAGGGGATCCGTGAAGGCGACCTCGTGATCGTCCAGCGGGCCGGTGACGTCATCCCGCAGGTGGTCGGGCCCGCCGGCGAGCACGAGCCCGGCACCGTTGATTGGAGGATGCCGGCCGAGTGCCCGCTCTGCGGCAGTGCCGTCGTGAAGCCCGAGGGCGAGGTCAAGCATCGTTGCCCGAACCCGCGCTGCGAGTCGCGCGGGCTCGAGACGCTGATCCACTGGGTTGGGGCCGCGATGGACATAGAGGGTGTCGGCGAGCAGCTCGTCCGGCAGCTCTGGCGCGAGGGGCTCGTCACGTCGATGCCCGATCTCTACCGGCTCACGGCGGAGCAGCTGGTGGGGATCGAGCGCCAGGCCGCAGTCTCGGCCGCGAAGGCGGTGGAGGCGATCGAGCGCTCGAAGCGGCAGCCGCTCGAGCGGCTGCTCTTCGGCCTCAACATCTCGCGGGTCGGCCTGGTGATCGCGCGGAGCCTCGCCCGGCACTTCGGCTCGCTCGACTCGCTGCTCGTCGCGACGCAGGAGCAGATCGAGGAGGTCGAGGGGGTCGGGCCGGATCGCGCCGAGGCCGTCCACGAGTGGATGCGCGACGAGGACAACGTCCGGCTCTTGGCCGAGCTGCGTGACCTCGGCCTGCGCTTCGAGCTGGCCAAGGACGAGCGGCCGCGCGAGGGTCGGCTCACCGGTTCCACGTACGTGATCACAGGGACCCTCGGTGCCTGGTCGCGCGACGAGGCGAAGGCCGCGCTGGAGGCGCTCGGCGCGAAGGTCGCGGACGCCGTGTCGAAGAAGACGACGGCAGTGGTGGCGGGCGGGAGCGCCGGCTCGAAGCTCGCGAAAGCGGAGTCGCTCGGCGTGCCCGTGCTCGACGAGGCCGCCTTCGCGGCGCTGCTCGCCGGCGGCCTCTAGACGATGCCGCTGCGTACGGCGTAGACCGCCGCCTGGATGCGGTTTTCGAACTGGAGCTTCATGAAGATATTCGAAAGATGGTTTTTGACCGTCTTCGGGCTGATGTGGAGACGTGCTGCGATCTCGGCGTTCTCGAGGCCGCTCGCGACGAGCTTCAACACCTCGATCTCGCGCTCGGAGAGCTCGGCCCGGATCACCTCGGCGGCATCGGTGTCGGCGTGCGAGGCCCGCAGTCGCTGCAGCACCTTGGCGGCGATATGGGGTGACACCAGCGATTCGCCGACCGCTGCGGCGTGGATGCCGGCGACGAGCTGGTCGATCGGCGCGTCCTTGAGCAGGTAGCCGCACGCCCCGGCCAGGATCGCGTCCATCACGTCGGCGTCCTCGTCGGAGACGGTGAGCACGACGACGCGGGTCAGCGGCGATGTGGCGACGATCTCGCGGGTGGCGTGGACGCCGTCGAGCACCGGCATTTTGAGGTCCATCACGACGACGTCGGGCGCCAGCTCGCGAACCGCGCGCACTGCCGCATCGCCGGTCGCCGCCTCGCCGACGACGTGCACGCCTTGCCCCTCGAGGAGGCCGCGCAGGCCGCTGCGGAAGAGGTCGTGGTCGTCAGCCACGAGGACGCGGATGCTCTCCTGCTCTCGCTTGCCCGTGCTGCCGCTCACGTCGTCACCGTCCCCCCTGTTGGGCCGGTCCACTCTACTCCTCCGGGCGTCGAAGGACGGTGTAGGTCGGCCCCCAGCGGGGCGGCAACCGGGGCCGCGGCTCATGCACAGCCAGCGTCTAGTGCAGCACGATCGTCACGGTGCGGCGGCCGAACGCCGTTGCCGCCGCCAGGTCGGGCACCCACACGTCGATCGCGGCGCCCTGCACCCCGGGCCCGGTGTCGGCGGCGATCGCCTCCCCGTAGCCGGGGATCGTCAGCTTCGTGCCGAGCGGGATCACGTTCGGGTCGACGGCCACGATGCCCCAGCTCGTCGGCAGCCCGGTGGCGGTACGCCCACGCAGGACGTAGGCGGTGGCGGTGACCGTCAGCGTGCGCTGGCCGGAGCCTGGGACGGCGACGGCGGCCGCGCCGTCGAGCGGCAGGGTTGCCCCGGGCGGAGGCGCGTCGGCTGGGCTAGTGGCGGACGCGCTGGCCGGGGGAGTTGCAGGCGCGGTGGCCGGCGCTGCCGCCTTCGCCTGCGCTGCCGCCTGTGCTGCCGCCTGTGCGGCGGTCGCTCGCAGGCGCGCCTCCTCGGCGAGCCTGCGCGACTTGGCCTCGGCTGCTGTCGCCTCGGCCTCGAGCCCGGTGATCCGTGCCGCCGCGAGGTGGCGCTCCGAACGGAGGCGTGCCAGGAAGGCGGCGCGAGTGACGCGCGACTGCTCGAGCCTGGTGACGGCGCCGGCAAGGCTCCGCTCGCCGGCACGGAGCCGGGTCTGGCGCCGCGCGAGGGCACGCCGCAGCACGCTGGCCTGGTTGCGGGCGCGGCGTGTCTGGTCGATGATCCGGAGGTGGTCGCGTGCGGTCTGGGCGATGCTGTCCAGCTCGGCGACCGCGGCATCGAGTGACTCCGCGCCGAGTAGCACGGCGATCGTGTTCGGCTCGCCGCGCTCATAGAGCAGGCGTAGCTCCTGGGCGAGCGCGAGCTCCGACCTGGCGACGACGTGCCGCGCGATCGTCAGCCGGTGGAGGGTCTCGCCTCGCTCTCGCTGCAGCGTTCTGATGCGCGATCGCAGCTTCGCGAGGTCGTCCCGCGCGCGGCCGAGGCTCGTCTCGAGCGCGTAGAGATCGAGCAGCGCGACCTGTTCGGCGCGGACGGTCGCGGCCTGGCGCGTGCGCAAGATATCGGCTTGCGCTCGGATGTCGCCCGGTGACGCCGCCCCTATCCACACCGGCGTGGCGAGGGCAATGGCGCCCGCGGCGACAGCGATCAGGAGGCGTGCTCTGGCGGTAGTGACCGACCCTCGCACGGCGTCTCGACGGTAGCACAGGCGTGCTCGAGCGCCGAGAAACACGGATCAAGATTAGGAAGGTTTACCGAGATTATCCAGGGTTCTTCTCCTTGCGCGGTCTCGGTGATGGCTGCTACGGTCGGTGGTGTGACGTACCGGAGCCCCCGGTACGCCCGCCCCGGGAGGCGTCCTCTGGTCGCCCGTCTCTCCCGGCCGGGGCTGGCGTGCGTAGTCCTGTTAGCGGGAGTTGCGCTGGTCCTTGGCGCGGCAACTGCGACGGCCGCACCACCGCCGCAGATCAGCGCGAAGCAGCGCGAGGCGCAGCGCATCCTGGCCGACGTGCAGGTGCTCGACTCCCGGGTCGAGCGTGCCGTGGAGTCGTACAATCTGGCGACGATCAAGCTCCAGGGCATCGGGAGCAGCCTGCGTACGAACCGGCGGGAGCTGATGATCGCCCGGTCGAACCTGCAGCGCGCGCAGGCGTACCTGCAGAAGCGCCTGCGCGACCTCTATACGACCGATCAGACGAACACGTCGCTGGAGGTGCTGCTCGGCGCCTCGAGTCTCGACGAGCTGATCGACAAGCTCGACACCGGGGATCGTGTCTCGGCCGAGGACGGTCGGATTCTGCGCGAGGTGATCACGTTCCGGGGGATCGTCAAGCGCCAGCGCGCCACTCTCCGGATTGCGCAGTCGAGCCAGCAGAAGGTCGTCGCCGGCCGCGTCGCGCAGAAGCGCCTGATCGAGGGCCAGCTCGCCGAGCGCAAGCGGCTGCTCTCCTCGGTGCAGGGCGAGATCGTGAAGCTGCAGGCGGAGGAGGCGGCGCGTCAGGGGCGGCTGCGGCGGCAGCTGCAGGCTCGGCTCGAGCAGCAACGCAGCGACCAGGCCGCGAGGCTCGACGCCACCGTCGTCGGCGTCACCGCGGATACGCCCGACGGCGCCCCGGTGCCGCCGCCCGCAGTGTACGGCGGCGTCGTCGGCATCGCGATGCGGTATCTCGGCATCCCGTATCGCTGGGGTGGCGCCTCGCCGTCGGGCGGCTTCGACTGCTCCGGCTTCGTCATGTACGTGTACGCACAGGTGGGCATCTCGTTGCCGCACCATGCGGCGTCGCAGTACGCCTATGGCACCCCGGTGTCGCGCGACCAGCTCGAGCCGGGCGACCTCGTGTTCTTCGACGGGCTCGGCCACAATGGCATCTACATCGGCGGTGGGCAGTTCATCCATTCGCCGCACACCGGGGACGTCGTGAAGATCTCGAGTCTGAGCGCCAGTTTTTACACGGCGAACTGGGTGGGCGCGCGTCGGCTGAGCTGACGTGCGGGGCTGGGCGGCGGCCCCGTCGCTCGGGGGCCATGGTGCATCCGTCCCCCTGTGCGGGGTCAGTCGGCCCGGTAGAGCGCCTCGATCTCGCCGGCGTAGAGCTGCTCGCAGTAGCGGCGGCGTAGCTTGAGCGTCGGCGTGAGCTCGCCGGCGTCCTGCGTGAAGTCGTGCGGGAGGATCGCGAAGCGCTTGATCTGCTCGTGACGCGCGCGCTCGGCGTTGACTTTCGCGATCGCCGCGGCGGCGGCGGCACGGATGCCGGCGCTCGTCGCCAGCTCGGCGAGCGACCCGGCGATGCCCTGCTCGGCAGCGATGCGTGCCGCAGCCGCCTCATCGAGGGTGAGGAGTGCGACGAGGTACGGCCGCCGGTCGCCGACGACGAGCGCCTGCGAAAGCAACGCCTGTGCCTTCAGCTCGTTCTCGAGGTTCTGCGGCGCAACGTTCTTGCCGCCGGCCGTGACGATGATGTCCTTCTTGCGGTCGGTGATCGAGATGAACCCGTCGGGGTCGATCGTGGCGATGTCGCCCGTGCGCAGCCAGCCGTCCGCGGTGAGGGCGTCGCCCGTCGCCGCGTCGTCGTCCAGGTACCCGGCGAAGACGGTCTCGCTGCGGACGAGCAGCTCGCCGTCCTCGGCGAGCCGGGTCTCGAAGCAGGGGAGAGTCTTGCCGACTGTCCCGAAACGGTAGGCGCTCGGCAGGTTCACGGAGCAGGCTGCGGTCACCTCGGTGAGGCCGTACCCCTCGAGAATCGTCACGCCGAAGGCGTGCAGCGTCGTCGCGACATCGCGCGAGAGCGGCGCACCACCCGACAGGCAGATGCGCAGGCGGCCTCCCAGCCGCGCCCTCACCTTGGCGAGCACGAGGCGGTCGGCGAGGCGGAGCTGGATGCCGAGCGGCAGCGGCAGCGGCCGGCTGTCCATCCGTAGTTCGCCGGCGCGGAGACCGACGCGGAGCGCCCAGCTCGAGATGGCTCGCTCGAGGCCGGTCGCCGTCGCGAGCTTCTCCATGACTGCCGCGTGCACCTTCTCGTACACCCGTGGCACGCTGGGCAGCACCGTGGGCCGGACTGCGCCGAGAGCTTCGAGCAGCCGCGCGGGATCCGGGCAGAACGCGACCGTCGCGCCGACGTATGGCCCGGCGAGATGCATCAGCCGCCCGAACGTATGCGCGAGTGGCAGGTAGAGCATGATCTCGTCTCCGGCGACGAGCAGTTGCTCGAGCTCGTCGATGATCGAGGTCATCGCGTAGTAATTCCGATGCGTGATGACGCAGCCCTTCGGCGAGCCGGTCGTGCCTGAGGTGTAGATGACCGTGAAGAGATCGTCCTCGCCGACGGCGGCGCCGGCGCGTTCGACGGCGGCCGGGTCGCTCGCGGCGTGCTCGCGCCCGCGGGCGCGCAGGGCAGCGAGGTCGTCGACAGAGACCATGTGCCGGAGGTTTCCGAGCTCGGCGCGCAGCGCGTCGACCGCCTCCTGGTGTGCGGGTGTCTCGACGAGGATGCCGGCAGCGCGCGCGTGGCCGAGGATGTAGGAGATGTCGCGCGGCGAGCTGCTGGGGTAGATCGGGATCGAGACGGCGCCGATCGAGGCCAGCGCGAAATCGAAGAGCGCCCATTCGAGCCGCGTCCCGGCGAGGATCGCGAATCGGTCGCCGGGCACGATGCCCGCGGCAAGCAGGCCGTGCGCCAGCTCCTGCACGGCCGTGTCGGCCTCGGTCCAGCTCACCGGCTGCCAGCCCGCCGCGGCTTCGACGCGATACGGCGGCGCTGCATGGCCGGCGGCGACCGCGTCCTGCCAGAGGCGGCCGATCGTCCGCGGCCGTACGGGATCGACGGTCATCTCAGCAGAGACTACCCCTGCCGTGTGCCGATCGGGAGTGCGACGAGTGGCGCTGCGCGCGGCGAGCCTGTGGCCGCCGCGCGCAGCGCAAGAATCCGCGATGCCTGCGCGCTACGCGGCGCGCTGGGGCGTTCCCCCGATGGCCTCGAGCTGTGCCTGGAACAGCGTCTTGTCGATCTTGCCCTGGTAGATGGGCACACCTTCTTGCACGCATACCTTGATGACTTCTTCGCGATCGATACCGAGCTCATGCGAGAGCTCTTCGGGCGTGAGATGGTTTGCCATGACCCTCCTTCGCTACGTTGGGAGCCCCAGGAATGAGAAAGCCCACCGGCGCAGTGCGCGGGCGGGCTCGGAAGAGTCCTCTGCTGTCCAGCGGATCCGGGTCATTCCCGTGCCCCATGACGTGACATGGCTGTATCTTACTGCGCTACGAGGACGGAGGGAGCGGAGAGCCGGGAGAGCCGGCCGGAGATCGCGTCAGACCGGGTTGGGCAGCTCGATGAACGCCCAGTCCACGGCGAAGTGGTCGGCGAGCCGGGCGCTCAGCGCCTGCACTCCGAGCCGCTCGGTGGCGTAGTGGCCGCCGGCGACGAAGTGGATGCCGAGCTCCTTTGCCTGGTGCAGGCTCGGCTCCTCGGGCTCGCCGGTGAGATAGAGGTCGTAGCCCTCGGCTGCGGCGCGCGACAGGTCGCGTCCCGCACTGCCGCTGCAGATCGCGACACGCCTGACGACGGCCGCCCCGTACGTGAAGGCAGTCGGCTCGCGCTGGAGCAGTGCGGCAACGCGGCGGGCGAACGACTCGCCGCTCTCGGGGACGCGGAGGCGCCCGCCGACGCCGACGTCGCCGAAGCTGCCCTCGACCTCGACACCGAGCTCCTGCGCCAGCCGCGCGTTGTTGCCGAGCTCGGGGTGTGCGTCCAGCGCCAGGTGGTACGCGGCCAGCGTGATGTCGGCGGCGAACAGGGCCGCGAGCCGGGCCTTGAGGACGCCGTCGATGACGCGCGACTCGTTGTTCCAGAAGAGGCCATGGTGGACGATCACGAGCTGCGCGCCCATTCCTGCGGCGCGCTCGAACAGCTCGAGCGACGCCGACACCGCGCAGGCGATCCTCGTCACCTCGGCAGCCCCGGCCACCTGGAGGCCCATCGGCCCGTAGTCGGGGTAGGCAGCGAGGTCGAGCAACTCCTGGGCGTGGGCGAGAATCGCGTCGCGGCTGGCCATCGGAGGCCGATTCTACGTGGGCCGCGGGCCGCGGGCCGGCGCCCGGGCCGTGGCACCCCGGCGAAGGGGCGGCAGGCCAGGGCGCCGGCATCTGCCGGGTCGTCTCGACCTCTAGGCGGGCACCGCCGTCTCGAACGCCACGTCCTCCTGGTGTCCCGCCCCGCCAGGCTCGTCGCCGACGGGCGGCGAGAGGAACTGGACGTGGTTCGCGACGATCTCGACCGCTGAGCGGCGCTTGCCGTCGTCCTCCCAGGAGCGGGTGCGGATTCGACCGTCGACCGCGACGCGGCGGCCCTTCGCGAGGTAGCGGGCGCAGACCTCGGCCTGCTTGTTCCACGTCGCGATGCGGATGAAGTCCGCCTCCTCCTGCCCCGGCCGGTCGACCGCGAGCAGGAAGGTCGCCACCTGCTTGTCCTCTCCGATCGGCTTCAGCTCGACGTCGCTGGCGAGGTTGCCGATCAGGGTCACAACGTTCACTGTCATACCTCCTTGTCGCCTGTGCAGGCAACGTACTCCGCTGCGAGCGGAGACTTCGAGCCCGATTTGTGTCGGAATCCCGCGGTGCGGCCAGCCCATCGGCGCAGGGTCGGGCCCGGACGCGCTAACGTATGCCCTCGCCTCGGGGTGTGGCGCAGCCTGGTAGCGCGCTCCGTTCGGGTCGGAGAGGTCCCCGGTTCAAATCCGGGCACCCCGATGGGTAGACGGCGGGCGGCTTCGGCCGCTCGCCGCGTTTTCTGGCCCGCTGACCGCGTCTGTCAGCCGATCTCACGGGCGCGCGGCCACAGCAGCGCCGCCACGAACAGCGCAGTGCCGACGCCGGCGCCGGCCGACACGATCACGCCCGGCGAGGCCAGCCCCGCAATCCCCGCCGCGAGCACGTAGCCGAGCGGCATCAGCCCGATCGAGCCGAAGAAGTCGAGGCTGATCACGCGCGCGAGCAGGCGCTCGGGGACGATCTCCATCAGAGTCGTCTCCCACACTGCGATGCCGAAGCCGACGAAGAGCCCGCGTACCCCCTGCAGCGCCAGGGCGGCGGTGAACCAGGGCGCCAGGCCGATCACCACGACGATCAGGCTGTTGACGGCGAAGATCGCAAAGCTCAGCACCGCCCGGTGGCGGCGCGGCACGAACGTGCCGAAGGCGAGCGCGCCGAGCACCATCCCAGCCCCCATGACGCTCGCCAGCAGGCCGTAGCCGCCGACCCCCTGGTGCCACTGCGTCTTGACGAGGTCGGGCAGGAGCACCTGGAACGGCGCGACCTGCACCATCAACAGCAGCGACGAGATCGCGATCGTGACCCACAGGAACGGGACGCCGGCGACGTAGCGGAAGCCGTCGGCCACCTCCCGGCGGGCGCCGGCGGGAGGCTGGGCGGGAAGCCGCCGCGGGCGTGCGCGCAGCAGGAACGCGGCCGCAACCAGGAACGATGCCGCGTCGATCGCGAAGACGGTGGCGGAGCCAGCCGGGGCGTAGACGGCCGCCGCCAGCGCTGGCCCGAGCAGCGCAGAGCCCTGCCGGGCGATGCCGACGAGCGCGTTGGCGGAGGCGAGCACGGCCGAGTCGACGACGAGCGGCACCATGCCGCCGAACGCAGGAATGAAGAAGCCCTCGCCCAGCCCCAGCACGAAGGCGAAGCCGAGCAGCCAGGCCAGGGTCAGGTGACCGCCGGCGTCGAGAGCGGCGAGGGCGGCGACGGCGACGAAGCGCCCGACGTCCGAGGCGATCATCAGCCGGCGCCGGTCGTAGCGGTCGGCGAGCACGCCGCCGACGAGCAGCGTCGCCACCGTGGCGACGGCCTGAAGGGCGAGCACGAAGCCGAGCGAGCTCGCCTTGCCGGTGAGCGTGTACGTGCGCCAGCCGAGCGCGACGGTGAACGCCGCGCTGCCGATCAGCGAGATGGCCTGCCCGGTGAAGAAGAGCCGGAAGTCGCGGCTGCGGAGTGCGTGCAGGGCCCGGCCGCGGTCAGCGCGGGCGTGGCCGGGCTCGGCGCTGGGAGTGCCGGACATCACGAGCGCGGAGGCTATCCTTCCCGGCTGTGAGCCAGCGAATGCGTGTCGGGTGCGTACAGGTGGGCATAGTCTTCCCCGACAGGCCGGCGGCGTACTGCCGCTCGCTGATCGTCGATCCCGGGGGCGTCGTGCCGTGCTGGCCACGGCAGGGGACGAGGAGACGGTGATCGTGGCCGACAGCGACCTCGCCCGGCTGGACGCGATCCGCGCGGCGCTCCCGGCGCTGCGCCACCGCCGGCCCGAGACGTACCGCTGGGCCACGCCTTGACGCTCCGCGCGGTGCTCTTCGACGTCGACTTCACAATCTCGCGCCCCGGCCCCGAGCTCGGCGCCGACGGCTTCGTGCACATGGGCGCCCGCCACGGGCTCGCCCTCGCTGGCGCGCGCCACGCCGAGGCGCGCGCCGCCGCCACGGCAGCGTTCCGCCGCCACCCCGAGCTACACCACGACGACGAGCTGTGGGTCGCCTTCACCGAG
>JANXXF010000234.1 GCA_025350775.1 Actinomycetes bacterium | reverse complement strand
AAATCCATCTTCAGATCTCGACCATGATTGTCGAAGACCTCAACCGGGCACGCCCGCTCGATGTCGAGCTCCTCGATCTGATTCGCCCGTACACGTCTGTCAAAGGCGCGGAAGGACCCGATCTTCATGCTCCGCGGCCGCTGCTGCGCATCGTTCCAGGGAAGCTCGCTGGATCGCCGCACATCGTCCATACCAGGATCGAAACGGTGGCGATCGCCGCACTTCGTGATCGCGATCTCTCGTCCGAGCGTATCGGCGCTCTGTATCCGATCGTGGGTTCGGATGCGATCGCGGAGGCGCTCGACCTCGAGCAGCAGCTCCGCCGGAACCTCGCGGCCTGAGCACGTCGCCTCGTGCCGCGCCTCTTCGCGCTCGACCAGAACTTCCCCGAGCCGATGCTCGACGGCGTCGCTGAGTTCATGCCTGAAGTCGTGCTCGTGCCCCTTCGCCGAATCGACTCGCGACTCTCGGACATGGAGGACTGGGAGATCCTGCTTGCTCTGCACCACCACGAGCGCGCTTGGGACGGCCTGGTCACCACCGACAGCTCGATGCTCACGCAGCCGCGCGAGATGGCCGTCCTCCGCCAGACGAACCTGACGCTCGTCGTTGCGCGAGGTGCCGGGCACGACCCAATTCGCGCCACCGGCCTGGTGCTGACGCATCTCAATTGGATCTGTCGCAACACGACTGACGCCACGCCCCAGGTCTGGGACTTGACGGCGAGGAGTCGGCCTGCGACCGACCCGTGGACGCTGATCGAGAAGATCGGCGCGCATCAGCATCGAGATCCGGAGGACCTGTGGCGCGAATCTCAGCTCACAGCGAATGAACTCCGAATCGACCCGCTCGCGGGGTGACCTAGCCAACGGCCGCCGTCTCCTGCCGTACGTACACGCCCGTCCGCAACAGCTCCTCGCGCTGCTTCACCTCGGGGAACAGGGCACGGGGGAACGAGACACCGCTCCCGCTCCGGTTCGACTCCTCGATGATCCGCAACCCATCCGGATCGCCGCTCGGCAGGAAGATCCGGAGCGAGTAGCGGCGCGCTGTCGTCATGCAGCGTCCTCGATGTCAGGGACTCGGATCGCGCCGGAGATCAGCTTCGGGAGGAGCGCAGCGCGTAAAGCTGCGAGGGATTCCGACTCTCGGTGCGCCGCCTCGATGCGGTCGCTGACAGCGGCGGCCACCGAACTGAACAGCCGAACCAGGGGCACGGGCGGACAAGCAAAGGGAAACGAAGGGACGGCCTCCTTCGACAGATGAAGCACGGTCGTGCCTGTCGTGTGTGCGTACGTGTGGGCGATGAAGTTCTCCGTCCCGCAGAGGTAGTACAGGAACGTCCGACTGGTACGGCTGTCGCGTGGGCGGATGATCAGGGTGTCAAGAGAGGCGACGAGCGTCTTGAACTCTGAACTCGGCCGAACGAGCGCAGGCCGCCCGATCACCTCTGCAGCCTGCGTGACATCAGTGCAAGCGATCACGACTTCACCTGGGGCGACAACCTGCTCCGGCTTGTACGTTCCCGCGAACGACTTCAGGCCGCGAGGCGTGTAACCGCCGCCGCGCTCGAACGACTTGAGGGTCACGAGCGCAACCTCAGACTCGCAAAGTTCGTCGCTCCGATACGAACGTCCGTTCACAGCATCGACGCACTCTCTCAGACGGACGAGCGGCCACCCCGACGGTGTCGCTCCCAACTCGGAGTTGTCGAACGAGGCGGGGATCAGGTCGCCGACCTCTGAGGAGAGGCCCAGGTCACGGCCCTCCATCTTGGCACGGACGGGGTCAAAGTCCACGAACCACGATCGGAACAGCGCCCGCGTCATCGCCTCCAACGTCTCGCTCATCCCCCGGTTCAACTCGATCTTGTCGTCGAACGCGCTGAGGATTTGGGAGATCCCGCGCTGTTGAGCGATGTCGGGAGCCGGAATCGACAACGCTTCGAGCAGCGGGATACGAAGATTGCTGACGGTCGAACCAGTGCCTTCACTGATTCGGATTTCACTCTGGACGAGAGGCGACAGGAGCGCATAGAGAAGGTACTTCGCGTCGACCTTCCCCGGAGCGGGTCGCAGCAGCACCATCCGCTGCCCGAGGCAGCACCGCAAGTCGGACGGGATCATGCATACCTCGCCCATCGGTGCTTCCCGCGTGATCACAAGATCACCAGCCTTCGGAGTAGCCCTCTTCGTGCGATCGAGATAGTGCGCCTCATCAGTGAAGCTCCGAGATGTGAGATCGAGACGACCATTCCGAATGTTCTGGCTCCGCAGAACCACGACGCCGGCGTCAGTCCAGACCGGGGTCGAGTGGGGACAATCGACAATCGCCTCGCAGATGTCTGCGAGTGGCCGGCTAACCACCGAACCCGAGCCTCCCCAAGTTCGTCCTGATCTCTTCGTCCAACCGCGCCGCTTGTGTCTGATGCTCGCGCAAGATCACGGCAAGGCGCTTCATCTTCTCGTCGAACGGTTCAGCGTCGTCATCGACAGGCTCGACACCGACGTAGCGGCCCGGCGTCAGGACATGGCCGTGCTTGCGGATCTCCTCGATTGCCGCCGACTTGGAGAAACCGGGCACGTCCTCGTACTCGGCGGCCCCCTCGTCGCCGCGCCAGGCGTGGTAGGTGCCCGAGATGCGGGCGATGTCGGCATCGGTGAGCTCACGGCGGGTTCGATCCACCAGGGAGCCCATCTTGCGCGCATCGATGAACAGCGTCTCACCACGGCGGTCGCGGAAGCGGCCGTTCCGCCGGCCGCGGGCGAGGAACCACAGGCACACCGGGATCTGCGTCGAGTAGAAGAGCTGACCCGGCAGCGCCACCATGCAGTCCACGAGATCCGCCTCGACGATCGCCTTGCGGATCTCGCCCTCCCCCGACTGACTCGCCGACATCGACCCGTTCGCGAGCACGAAGCCCGCGATCCCGGTCGGCGCGAGGTGGTGGAGGAAGTGCTGGACCCAGGCGAAGTTCGCGTTCCCGGCCGGCGGCTTGCCGTACGCCCAGCGGCGGTCGTCGCGCAGCAGCTCGCCGCGCCAGTCGCTGTCGTTGAACGGCGGGTTGGCGAGAACGTAGTCGGCCTTCAGGTCGGGGTGGCGGTCGTCGTGGAAGGTGTCGCCGTGCTCGATCTTCGCGTCGATGCCCCGGATCGCAAGGTTCATCACCGCCAGGCGCCACGTCGTGTAGTTCGACTCCTGCCCGTAGATCGCGATGTCGCCGACACGGCCCTGGTGGGCCTCGACGAACTTCTCGCTCTGCACGAACATCCCGCCCGACCCACAGCACGGGTCGTACACCCGGCCCTTGTACGGCGCGAGCATCTCGACGAGCACGCGCACCACGTAGGACGGTGTATAGAACTGGCCGCCCTTCTTCCCCTCCGCGGTCGCGAACTGCGACAGGAAGTACTCGTAGACGCGGCCGAGCGTGTCCTTCGCCCGGTCGGCCGGCGCGCCCAGGCCGATGTCGCTGATGAGGTCGACGAGCTGGCCGAGCCGCTGCTTGTCCAGGCCGGGCCGCGCATAGTCCTTCGGCAGCACGCCCTTCAGCGACGGATTGTCGCGCTCGATCGCGACCATCGCCTCATCGACGAGCGTCCCGATCATCGCCTGCCGCGCGCTCGCCTTCAGATGCGACCAGCGCGCCTCCGCCGGCACCCAGAAGATGTTGAGCGCGCGGTACTCGTCCGGGTCCTCGGGATTGGCACCGTCGGCCTCCTGCGCGACGAGCTCGGCGTGCTTCGCCTCGAACGCATCCGAGATGTACTTGAGAAAGATCAGGCCGAGCACGACGTGCTTGTACTCCGCCGCGTCCATGTTCGACCGCAACGCATCGGCCGCCTGCCACAGCTTCGCCTCGAAGCCCAACTCGCCGCCGCCGGACGTACCCGCAGCCTTCCTCGGTCTACCCATCTCCCCCTCGAACCTCGTCGGAGCTTCCGACCGTGGCCAGCCTATCCGTGACTGGAGTCAGGGCCAAGAGGGGCTGGGCTTGGGCTAGGCGACTGCCTGGCGAAGCAGCTCTTCGAGCGACGCGAAGTAGTGGGCATGCGTGCGCCGGAGGTCGTCCTCGTCGTCTGCGACCAGCATCACGACGCCATGCGAGCGGTCGCCTGCGAGCGCGTGCTCCGCCTCGAGCAGACGCCTGACAGCCTCGGCAGCGTCTTCGATCCGCTCCACGCGGGGACCCGCGTTGTGTTCGCGGCTGTAGAAGACAAGGAAGTGGCTCAAAGCTGATCGCCCTTCTGGCCGAGCGCCATATCAATGATGCTCTGGACGGCTGTTCCGACGGCTG
>JANXXF010000192.1 GCA_025350775.1 Actinomycetes bacterium | reverse complement strand
GCGAGGCCCGCCGCGTCGGAGCCACGCAACGAGCGCGGCTTGTAGTGCGCGACCTCGGCGGCGAAGCCGGCCTGCACCTCGTGACAGCTGCGCTCGACGCCGTGCGCCGCCAGGGCGGCCCGGAGGGCCGGCAGCGGGTCGCGCAGGGTCAGCAGGGTCCCGTAGCCGTCGACGGTGACGGCGTCGATGTCGGCGTAGCGCATCAGGGTGCAGGGTGCAGGATCAGGGAGAGCTGGTCGATCGCTTTGCCGAAGTCGGGGCCGGGCTGCAGCAGGGCCAGGGGAATGGTGGCGAACCGGCCCTCTCTGATCGCGGCCAGGTTACGCACGCGGCGGGTCTTGCGGAGATCTGCGAGCGTCGTGCCACTGGCCGCCGTCGCCAGGTAGATCGTCGGGTCGGCGGTGAGCAGGTCTTTGATCGGGAAGGGCGACGCTTCGGCAGCGGCGGCGATATTCTCGCCCCCGGCCTCGCGCAGCACCTCGCCGGCGAACCCGCTGCCGACGACCGGGATGAAGTAGCCGGTGTCGACGAAGACGGTGACCGGCGCAAGGCCCTTCAGCCGTGCCTTTACCTCTGCACGTTTCGCGTTCAGCGCTGCGACCAGCGTGCGCGCCTGCAGTGGCGCTCCGATCGCGAGGCCGAGCTCGAGGATCGAGTGCTCGAGATCGCGAATGGAGCTGTCGGCGAGGATGAGCAGCGGCACGTTCGCAGTGACCGCCGCTGCCTGGAGGGCGTTGAAGTCGTTCGACTGCGAGCCGACGACGAGGTCTGCCGCCGTCGCCCTGATCGCTCCCATCGGGAAAGCGCGCAGCCGGCCGCTGGCAGGGGCGCCGGGCACGAGGGCGCGCAGGCCGAGGGCATCGACAAGGGCCGCCGCCGTAGCCGACACCGGCAGCACTCGCTGCGGTGCACGCGCGATCTCGAGCGGCACCTCGTTCGCTCCCTGGACGGTCACCGGGTAGGCGATTGGCACGGTTGCCCCGGTCGGCTCACGCCGCTCTCCGCACCCGCTCGCGAGCATCGCGAAGGCACCCGCGCAGGCGAGCGCGGCGACCGCTGTCGTCAGGCGACCCATTGCCACAGCGCCCACTGTACGGAGACGACCCCCAGGAGGAGCGCACTGACCGTCACGATCGCGGTGTGCGCGCGCGGCCGCCGGCCGACGACGGCGAGCGCGAGGAAGAGCGGGAAGATGACCAGCCCGAAGCGCGGCAGCGACAGCAAGGGCCATCTGCTGGACGGCACCGAGAGCGGGATGGCGAGGCTCACGAGCGCGAACAGGCCGTAGGCGGCTCCGAGGCGCCGCCACGCCACGACAGTGAGGGCGAGGAAGAGACCGAGGAAGACGAGACACTCGAGATTGACAGCCGCCGCGTGGAACGGGTCGGCATCGGGTGCTCCGCTCCAGTACGCGTGGGTGCGTGACCCCGTCGTGAGCTGCTGCACCCCGGCCCAGCCTGCGCGGAGCCCGTTCCAGAGCCCACCGAACGGCCCGGCAGGCGAGACCTGCCGGTGCCAGAGCTCCTGCGCGTGCGCGAACGCCAGGCCGTCACCGGTCTTGGCCCCGAGCCACAGCGGGTATGCGGCGAAGATGAGCGGCGCGGGCAGCAGTCCGGCGAGCGCCCGCCAGCGGGCCGGGGCGCGCCAGGCCAGCAGCGCGACCGACGGCAGCAGCGCGACACCCCACAGCCGGGTGAGCAGCGCGAGCCCGACCACGACGCCGACCAGCAGCCAGCGCCGCCGCTCTGCCAGCAGGAACGCCGCCACGCACAGCAGCAGGAAGAGCGACTCGCTGTAGACCGCCTGCAGGAAGAGGGTCATCGGGAAGACGGCGAGGTAGAGCACGGTGCGCCGGGCGTCGCTCTCGCCGAGCTTCAGCAGCGCGAGCCGGTGCAGCAGCGCGAAGGCGGCGAGCGAGCAGGCGAGCGAGACAACGATGCCGGCCACCAGGTAGTGGCCGCCGAAGACACGGCCGAGCAGCCCGACGGAGGCCGGGTAGAGCGGGAAGAAGGCGGCGGCGCCGTCGGTGGCCGAGTGGTAGCCGTGCTCGGCGATGCGCAAGAGCCAGACGCTGTCCCAGCGGGCCCAGACGTCGGAGACATAGCCGAGGTCGCGCGTCACGGCCGGGTCGTCCCAGGCGGCGACGTTGGGATGCACCCGCGGCTCGAACCAGAGATAGGCGAAGACGACCGTCGCCCAGATGGCCAGCCGGCTCCAGAGGAAGAGCTCGAGGACGGGAGCGACCGCGCGGCGCACTGGTGCGATCGCGCCGCGCACCGCTCGCGCGGCCTCACCGGGGCGACGCACCGAGAGTCGTTGACCGGGGTCCACGGCGTGGCGGATCATATCGGCATGATCGTGCGCATCGGTGATATCGAGCTCATCTCCCTGTCCGATGGCGGCGGGGTCTTCCCGTTCGGCTTCGACGGCGTGTTCCCCGACGTACCGCTCGCCGAGATCGCTCCGTGGCGGGCCGTCTACCCGGCTGCATTCGCGAGCGAGACGCACCCGCCTGCCCGCTACGGCGCGTTCGCGCTGCGCACGCCCAGCGCGACCGTGCTCGTCGACACCGGCTTCGGCTCGGAGACAGGGCCGTTTCCGCCCGGAGGCCTGCTGCTGGGCGCTCTCGCCAGCCACGGGATCATGGCCGCGGACGTCGACGTCGTCGTCTTCAGCCACCTCCATCCCGATCACGTCGGGCAGACCTTCGCGGCCGACGGCGAGGCGGTGTTCGAGCACGCCCGCTACGCCGTCGCCGCGGCCGACTGGCGCCACTTCACCGACCCGACCCGTGCCGCCGACTTCCCCTGGATCGCCGGGCAGGTCGCGCCGCTGGCAGCTCGGGAGCTGCATCTGCTGCCGGCCGGCGCCGAGCATGAGCTCGTCGAGGGGGTCGTCGCGGTGCCCGCTCCGGGCCACACGCCCGGGCACACCGCCCTGGTCGTCCGCTCGTGCGGCGCCCAGGCGCTCCTGCTGGCAGACGCCTTCTTCCATCCCGTGCAACTCGCCCAGCCCGAGTGGCGCAACTCGGCCGACAGCGACCCTGCCGCGGCCAGTGCGACGCGCTCCGCGCTGCTCGCCCGGGTGCTCGATCTCGATGTCATTGTCGGTGCTTGCCACTTCCCGGAGCCGGCGCTCGGCCGCGTGGCGACGGTGGCCGGCGAACCGCGCTGGCTGCCGCTCGCCTGATCCGAGCTCTGAGGAACGTCCGCCCTCGCGGCGAATCATGTTCCTGTGGAGCTCTGGCAGCGACTACTGATCATCGGCGGGGTGATCCTCGTTGCCGTCGCGCTCGCGAAGCTGATCGACTCGCGCCTGCTGGCACGCAACCTCGCGCCCGGCGCCGAGACGCGTTACCGCGTGCTGCGCCGCACCCTGATTGCGATGATCGTCTCGATCGGTGTCTTCTCGGCCCTGCTCGTGATCCCGCAGGTGCGTGCGCTGGCGGGCGGCCTGCTCGCCTCCTCGGCGGTGCTCGGGCTGATCGCCGGCTTCGCGGCCCGCACGACGCTCGCGAACTTCGCCGCCGGCATCGCCATCGCCATCACCCAGCCACTACGGCTCGGCGACCACGTGCTCGTGGCCGGTGCGGAGGGCGTCGTCGAGGAGATCCAGCTCACGTACACGTTCATCCGCACCGTGACGGGTGACCGCCTCGTCATCCCCAATGAGAAGCTCGCGTCGGAGGTCATCCGCAACTTCACGATCACGAGCCGTGAGCGGCTGGCCGAGGCAACGGTCGACGTGCCGAACGGGGCCGACGTCGCTGCGCTCGTGGAAGCGCTGCGCTCGGCGCTCTCGGCCGACCGCGGTGCCGAGGTGATGCTCACCAGCGTTGCCGAGCGCGCCACCATCACGATTCGCGCCTGGGCGCCCGACGAGGCGTCGGCTGCGCTCCTCGCGAGCGACCTGCGGCTGCGCGCACACACCACGCTGCGCGCGCACGGGGCCTACCCGTGACTGCGCGGCAGGGGCCGCGAGGCCTCCCTTCGACGTCGGGCCGCCGCCGCCGGAACCGCCGCCGGTCGACCGGCCGCCGCCGCCGCACGCTGCTGATCGCCGGTCTGGCGCTCGTGCTGATCTTGGTAGGTGGGGTTGCCGCCGGCGGCCTCGGCGCGTTCGCCGCGTTCCGCTCCTCGTGCGATCTCGCTGCGCTGCGGCCTGTGCCGCTCGGGCGCAGCTCCCCGGTGCTGGCTGTGGATGGCGCCACGCTCGGCGTTCTACCCGCCGAGCGCGATCGCCAGCCGGTCGGCCTGGCGGCGGTCAGCCCGTGGTTGCGCAAGGCGACGGTGGACGTCGAGGATCGTCGTTTCTACAACCATGGCGGCGTCGACGTGCGCGGGGTGGCGCGCGCGCTGTGGGCCGACGTGCGTGCGGGCAAGGTCGTCGAGGGCGGGTCGACGATCACGCAGCAGCTCGTCCGCAACCTCTACGTCTCGCGCGAGCAGACGCTCTCGCGCAAGGTGCGCGAGGCCTGCCTCGCCGTTAAGCTGTCGCGGCGCTGGAGCAAGGACAGGATCCTCGAGGAGTACCTCAACGTCGTCTACTACGGCAACCGGGCCTACGGTGCGGAGGCGGCGGCGCAGTCGTACTTCTCGGTCGCCGCGCGCGACCTGACGCTGCCGCAGGCGGCGCTGCTGGCGGGCCTGCCGCAGGCGCCGTCGGCGTACGACCCGCTGCTGCGGCCCGACCTCGCCGTCGAGCGGCGCACCCGCGTGCTCGCAGCCATGCGCGAGGCCGGCGACATCACGTTGCGCGAGGAAGCGGCAGCCGCCGCTGCGCCGCTCGCCCTACGGCCACGGCTCGCAGCGAACGGAACCGGCGAGGCGGCGCTCGTGGGCGTGGTGCGCGACCTGCTCGTCGAGGCGTACGGCGCGGCCACGGTGCGGGCCGGCGACCTGCGGGTGGAGACGACGATCGAGGCGCGGCTGCAAGGGCTCGGGCGCGCGGCGGTGCGGCGTGTCCTCGGCCGGCCGGGGGATCCGGCCGCCGCCATCGTGGCCGTCGACCCGGCGACCGGCTCGGTGCGTGCCCTCGTCTCGGCGCCGGCGCCCGGTGGCCCGGCGGCGCTCGACCTGACCGTTGCCGCGCGCCGGCAGGCAGGCTCCACCTTCAAGGCCTTCGTCCTCGCTGAGGCGGTCTCGGAGGGCATCGACCTCAACGCGACGCGCTACCCGTCGGCGCCGTTCCGCTACCAGCCCGACCCGTTCACGCCAGCGTGGCAGGTGTCCACCTACGAGCACACATACCTCGGCCCGATCACGATCGCCCGGGCGCTCGTCCACTCGGACAACACCGTCTTTGCCCGGCTGACCGTCGATCTCGGGCCGGAGCAGGTGGCGGCGATGGCGCAGCGGCTCGGTGTGCGCTCCGAGCTGCCGGCGGTGCCGTCGATCGGCCTCGGCTCGGCTGCGGTGTCGCCGCTCGACCTTGCGGCGGCGTACGCAACGATCGCCTCGGGCGGCGTGCGCCACCGGCCCGTGCTTGTGCGGGCGGTACGCCTGGCGAGCGGGCGCAGGGACACCGCCTCGTGGGCGGTGGGCAGCCCGGTGCGGGTCCTCCCGGCCGCTGTCGCCGCCGAGGTGACGCGCGTGCTGCGGGAGAACGTGCGCAGCGGTACCGGCCGCCGTGCAGCCGTCGGCCGACCCGTTGCCGGCAAGACAGGCACGACCGACAAGCACGCCGACGCCTGGTTCGTCGGCTACACGCCCGACCTCGCGGCAGCCGTCTGGGTGGGCTACCCGGAGGGCGAGATCGCCATGGGCAGTGTCCGCGGTGAGCCCGTCACCGGCGGGACGCTCCCGGCCGAGATCTGGAGCGGGTTCGTGCGGCCTGCGCTCGCCGGCTCGGCGTGGCGGGCCTTCCCGCGCGTGGCGCCGCCCTCGCATCGTCCGTGGCGCGGCCGGCTGATGGCTGCGGCGAAGGGCTAGCGGTGGGCCGCCGTGTCTGGGCACCCGCTGCGCCCGGGCTCGTGGTCGTTGCGCTCGTGGCTGGCTGTGCCGCAGTCGCGTGGCCGGCGGCGTCGCGGCTCGTGCCCCGCAACGGCGGCCACCCCGTGGGCGACCGCGCCTGGTCGTGGGTGTTCCTCGGCCTGCTTGCGGCCGCCTTCGCCACCTACGCCTGGGCCGTGCTCGCCGCAGCGCGCGGCCGTATCCCGGTGCGCGTCGCAGTGGGGCTCGCCGTCGCCATCCAGCTCGTGCCGCTGGCCGCGCCGCTCCTGCTCTCCACCGACGCCTGGACGTACTGGGACTACGCTCGCGTCGCCGTCGTCCATGGCGGCAACCCCTACGTGGACGTCCCGGCAGCCTTCCCGCTCGACCCGGCCTTCGCCCACATGGGCGCCAGCTGGCGCGAGACAACCTCGGTATACGGCCCCGCCTTCACGCTCGTCTCCGAGCCGTTGGCGCTTGTCTCGGGGGGCTCGCACGCGGTGGCGGCGTGGCTCTACAAGGCGCTCGCGGCGTTGGGAATGGTCGGCGCGGCCGTCCTGGCAGCCCGGCTCTCGCGGCGTCCCGCGCTGGCGGCGGTCGTCGTCGGCTGGAGCCCGCTGCTCGCGATCCATGCTGCCGGCGCCGGCCACAACGACGCCTGGGTCGGGGCGCTCCTGCTTGCCGCCCTCGCCGCGGGCGCGTCCCGCCGACCGTTGGTGGCGGGCGCGGGCTGGGCTGTCGTGGCGCTCGTCAAATGGGTGCCGCTCGTGCTGCTGCCGCTGCGGCTGCTTGCCGTACGCGGCTCTCCATCGGCCGTCCGGCGCCGGGCTGCTGCGGGCTTCCTGGCTGCCGCCGCGCTGATCGCCGGCCTCGCCCTCTGGCGCTACGGCTGGCACTGGCTCGGCGCCTTCGGCCCGCTTGCGCGCAACGCCGACAACGAGACGCGCTTCTCGATAACGCACCGGCTCGGGCAGCTTGGCGTACCGCATCGCCTGGCGCTAGCACTGCCGCTGGTCGCGCTGGTCGCGGCGGCAGTCCCACTCGTTCGCGGTGCTGTCCGGGGCCGTGCCCGGCTCGGCCTCGCGAGCCTGCTGCTGCTGCTCTGCTCCCCGCTGCTTGCCCCCTGGTACCTGCTCTGGGCGACACCGCTGGCCGCGGCCGAGGACGATGGGCCGGCGATCGTGCTGGCACTCGTGCTGGGCGCGTACTTGCTGTGTCAGACCGTCCCGCTCTAGCCGGCCGCGCGCCGGAACAGCAGGATGCCGTCCTCGCTCGCGACGAGCTGCCAGCGCGGGTCGCGCCGCAGCGTCACGAGCCGCTGCGCCGACGGTAGCGCGACCAGCCGGTCGTACGTCGAGAGCTTCGTTTCGTCGACGGCGATCCAGGTCGCGTCCAGCAGCCGCGGGAAGGAGAGGATCCGCCGGCGCGCCGAGAGATGCGCGCCCAGCGAGTTGGTGGCGCTGACGACGGCGTCGCCCGGCACCTGGCGCAGGACGCGGTCGGCGCTGCGGTCGTGGTCGGACACGCGGGTGTCGTACGCGCCGAGCTTCTCCCCGCCCCACACCTCCCGCCAGAGCGGGATCGCGCCAAGGTTCCAGTTCGCGACCAGCGCGAGGACGACGAGTGCCGGCGCCAGCCCGACGAGCCAGCCGGGCCGGGCGCGCCGCAGGCGGGCCGCCCCGAGCACCGCGGCGACGACGAGACCGGGGATGACGCCGGCGGTGTAGTGGAAGTGGATCGAGCTCTGCGTCGAGGTGTGCGAGAGCAGGTTCAGCGCGAGGTCGGGGAGTGAGACGAGCAGCGCGAGCGGCGACAGCGCCCAGAGCACTCCGAGGGGCAGCGCGAGCTGGGCGAGGTAGCGGATGCCCTGGTGGTCGAAGGCCTGCTCGACGATCCGCAGGGGGTGGGTGACCGCGGTCTTCAGGATGCCTCCGGGCGAGCCGCCGACGTCGCCGTAGCGCGAGTAGAACTCGGAGCTCGCCCCGGCGTTGAAGTGCGGGATGACGACCTCGACGGCGATCAACGCCCAGGCCAGTGCGACGAGCGCTATCAGCAGGCCGGGACGCCAGCGTCGCCGCGAGAGCGCGTACCAGAGCCCCATCCCGCACACCGCCAGGGGGATCTCCTCCTTGGTGGCGCAGGCGAGCACCGCGACGACCGCGAATGGCAGCAGCCGGTCCTCGTCGAGCCACCAGAACGCGAAGAGCAGCAGCGGCGTCGCCAGCGCGACCGGGTGGAACTCGTTGAGCGTGAGCCACTGCACGGCGGGCTGCAGGAGGTATGCCAGGGCGAAGGCCAGCGCAACCCGCTCCGAGCCGAGGTGCTTGCGGGCCAGCCAGAAGACCGGCAGCGCGCCCAGCGCGAGCGCGGCGGCCTGCACGACGACGAGCAGGTCAGGACTCGGCCAGGCGAGCCACAGCGGCGCGAAGAGGACGAGGATCGGGTCAACGTGTGCGGCGAGCCGCGAGATCTGGTCGCCCTGGAGGCTGGTCATGCGCAGGGGGTGGCCGTGTGCGGTCGACCAGACCGCCTGCACCATGTTTCCCAGGTCGAAGCGACCGGTGTTGTACGCGTCGTGGCGCAGCACGGAGAGGACGGAGAAGCCGAGCGCGTAGGCGGCCATTGCAGCCCACAGCAGCGAGCGCGGCGCGGCGAGCTGGCGTGCTGCCCGCAGGGCCTGTTTAGCCACCCGGCCGCGCCGGGCCTGCGCTGCGACGGCTGTCCCGGCCGGCGCGCTCACCGGCGGGCTCACCGGCGGGCTCACCGCCTCGCCCCTGCCGCACGCCCGGCGACGAGCTCCTCCAGCAGGCCGCGCCAGCGTCTGCCGAGCACCTCTTCGCTCGCCCGCAGCCGGTAGACGGCGTGGCCGCCCGCAGCGATCCGCGCGCGCAGCGCCGTGTCGCCGGCGAGCCGCCGCACCGCGGCGGCCAGCGCGGCGGGGTCGCCGGGCGGCACGAGCAGCGCGCTCTCGCCGTCAACGAGCAGTTCGCGAGCCGCGGGGGTATCGCCGGTGACGAGCGGCGTGCCGCAGGCGAGCGCCTGGTACGCCTTGTTGGGGATGACGCGGGCGGCCTTTGCGGAGCCGCCGAAGATGCCGAGGGCGCAGCCGGCGGCATGGAGCTCGCCGGGTAGGTCGGCGTAGTCGACCCAGGGCAGACGCCGGACGTTTGCGGGCGGGTCGGCCAGCGCCGACTCGAGCTGGCCGGAGCCGACGATGCGGAACGGCACCTCGGGCGCGAGGCGGGCGGCGGCGACGATCGTCTCCAGCCCGTGCAGCGGGATCAGCTTGCCGACGAAGAGCGCGTGGAATGGCTCGGCAGGGTTCCAGCCCGGCCCGAAGACGCGCTCCTCGGCGCCAACGAGGCAGACGGCGACGCGCTCGCGGGCGATGCCGCCGAGCTCGGCCAGGAAGTCGGCGTGCGCCTCGGTATCGGCGATCACGAGGTCGGCGGCGCGGAGTGCGGCGCGGTCGATCGCGAGCAGGGCGCGGGCCGCGAGCGAGCCTGGCCGGAAGCGTCCGCGGTCGGCGACGAACGAGTCGGAGAGGGACACGAGCGGGTCGAAGACAACGGGCCGGCCGCGCGCAGCGAGCTTCGCCGCGGCCAGATCGAGGTGCCCCGGGTAGCCGACCCGCACGACGTCGAAGGCGACCCGGGGCGGCACCAGCAGCCGTGCCTCGGCGCCGAGCAGCCGCAGCGCTGCCGCAGGCCCAACCGCCCACTTGTGCTCCTGCCCCTCCCAGACGGGGATGTGCCGCTCGACCACCTCGACCCCGGCGCCGCGCAGGCAGGCCGTGACCTGCGCGTTCCGCGGGTAGTCGCGCTCGTACGTCCCGAAGGTGAGGACGCGCACGGGTCGATCCACTACAGGAGGACTTCTTCGACGTGCTGCTGGGTTCGTTCCTCGACGCTGGTGCGCTCCTCGTGCTGGCGCGTGACCATCTCCGCGATCAGCCCGAGCGAGAAGAGTTGGAGCCCGACGACCACGAGCAGCACGCCGAGGATCAGCAGCGGGCGTCCGCCGATCGAGGCGCCGCCGATCTTGATCACGGTCAGGTACAGCAGCACGCCGGAGCCGAGCGCGCCGAGCACCAGCCCGAGCCCGCCGAACAGGTGGAGCGGCCGTGTCCGGTAGCGCCCGAGGAACGAGACGGTGAGCAGGTCGAGGAAGCCGCGGAGGTAACGCTCCAGCCCGTAGCGGGAGCGACCGTGCTCGCGTGCCCGGTGGTTGACGGCCAGCTCGGTGACCCGGAAGCCGCGGTGGTGCGCGAGCACGGGGATGAAGCGGTGCAGCTCGCCGTACAGCCGCAGGCCACGGACGACATCGGCGCGGTAGGCCTTCAGCCCGCAGTTCATGTCGTGCAACGGCACGCCCGAGAGCCAGCCGGTGACGGTGTTGAAGATCTTCGAGACGAGGCGCCGTGACAGTGGGTCGCGCCGTCGCGTCTTCCAGCCGGAGACGAGGTCGTAGCCCTCCTCGAGCCTGGCGAGCAGGCGCGGGATCTCGGCAGGGTCGTCCTGGAGGTCGGCGTCCATCGTCACGATCACATCGCCCTCCGCCTGGGCGAAGCCGGCCTGGAGTGCCGTCGCCTTGCCGAAGTTGCGGCGCAGGCGCACCACGCGGACGTTGTCGCGGTCGGCGTGCAGCAGCGTGAGGGCGGCCCAGGAGCCGTCGCGCGAGCCGTCGTCCACGTACACGACCTCCCAGGGCTGGCCCAGGGGCTCGAGGACGGCGAGGAGCTCGTCGTAGAGGAGCGCGACCGTCAGCTCCTCGTCGCGGAGCGGCACGACGACGGAGATCACGGCGCGAGGGTACCCGTCCGGGGCGGCGGCGTCATCTCGTGATCGGACCGGCGGCCGGCGCCGGCCCTGTGGGCCTGCGGGCGGGCACCCCTCCCGCGGGCGATACCCTTGCTCGCAATGGATGCACTCCCCAGCGTCGCCGAAGCGCAACAGCTCGTGCTCGCGCGCGCGCGGCCGTTGCCTGCCGAGCGCGTACCGGTGGCCGCCGCCGCGGGTCGCGTGGTGGCGGAGCCGGCGCTCGCCCGCACCGACCTGCCCCCGTTCCCGAGCTCCGCGATGGACGGCTATGCGCTGCGCTCGGCGGACACGCCGGGCATGCTGCCGATCGGCTTCCACATCGCTGCCGGTCTGCCGAGCCCACGACCGCTGGCGTCGGGCGAGGCGATGGCGATCTCGACCGGCGGCGTCGTTCCGGAAGGCTGCGACGCTGTCGTCCCGATCGAAGTTGTTGTCACAAGAGACAACAGCGTGTCGGTGAAAGAAAATGTGCCGATCGGCTCGAACATCCGCAGCCGGGGCGGCGACCTGCGCGAGGGCGACGTCGTCGTCCCGTCTGGCGTCCGGCTGACGCCGGCGGGCATCGGCGCGCTCGCCGCGGCCGGCGTTGCCGAGGTGGCCGTCGCCCGTCGGCCTCGAGTGGCCATCCTCACTACCGGCACCGAACTCGTCCCACCCGGCGTACCGCTCGGCCCGGGCCAGGTGTACGAGGCGAACGGCAGCATCCTGGCGGCACAGGCTGCCGCCGCCGGCTGCGAGGTGGTCTGCCTGCCCGCCGTCGCTGACGACGAGCCGGCGCACCGGGCGGCGATCGAGCAGGGCCTCGCCTACGACGTCCTCGTCACTTCCGGCGGCGTCTCCGTCGGGCCTCACGACCTCGTGCGCCGCGTCGAGGCCGAGCTCGGCGTCGAGGAGGTCTTCTGGCGGGTCTCGGTCAAGCCGGGCAAGCCGGTGGCGTTCGGGGTGCGCGGCGCGACGCTTGTCTTCGGGCTGCCGGGCAACCCGGTCTCCGCGCTTGTCAGCTTCGAGCTGTTCGTCCGGCCTGCGCTGCTCGCGCTGCAGGGGCTCGCGCGCCCGCTGCCACGGTTCGAGCCCGGCAGGCTCGCTGTCGCGGTCAGGCGGGGCCCACGCGACGAGCTCGTGCGTGCCCGTACCCGCGTCGACCTCGACGCCGGCGCCGTCGTACTGGAGCCGCTCCGCGGCCAGGGCTCGCACATGATCGCCCGCGCTGCCGAGGCGGATGCGCTGGTGTGGGTTCCCGCCGGTGAGGGCGAGCTGGCCGCAGGTTCGACGGCTGCCTACTACCGCCTGCCCTGACGGCGGGCGGTCGCCCCGCTGCGGTCGACCCGCAGCCCCAAGCGGCGCCGCCGTGCCCGGACTGCTGCGCGCAGCGTGCGCCGGAACGGCCCGAGGCCGCGCTCGTGCTGTCGTGGATACGGCACGTAGCGGCCGGTCTCAAGTGCGACGAGCTGGGCAAAGGCCGCGCACCAGGCCAGCGTCAGCGCGATTCCGGCGAGCGGCAGCCGCCCGACACCGCCCAGCACGAGCAGGTACCAGGGGGCGTCGAGACCGAGCTCGAAGCGCACCGCGAGCGAGACGACGACGACCGCCGGCCCAGCGAGGCCGAGGGCGAGCAGCCCCGCCCGCACGAGACGCCGGTCGCGTGCCTGCGCCAGCCAGAGCCAGGTGTGCAGGGACGGCAACAGGAACAGCACCGAGTAGGGGTTGATCGCGAGCGTGAGGATCGCGATCAGCCCGAGTGCAAGGAAGACGCCGGCATATCCTGCGAGCTCCTCCTCGGCAAGCAGGGCGCGGTGGACGCGTAGGCGCTCGCGCCCGACGAGCCAGCCCACGGCACCCAGCACGCCGAGCAACACGAGCCCCAGCACGTTCCAGTCTCCCGCGGCCGCGCTCGCCGGGTCGACCGGCCGTGGCTCGCCGACGGGCCACACTCCGACTAGCCGGAAGATCTCGAAGAGCGCCCCCAGCCAGAGCCATACCCCAAGGCGGCTGCGATACGCGCGCAGCGACGGCGCAAGCCTGACGCGGAGCCGCCGACAGCGGGCGGTGAGGTCGACGATCGCGGCGAGGAACGGCAGGAGCAGCGTCACAAGCAGCAGCTGGATCGCCCAGCCCTTCACGGTGCGCGCACCGAGCCAGATGTAGCTGGACGTGCCGCGGGCGATCTCGAGGCCCTGGTCGAGGGACTCCACGAGCTGCTGCGTACCCCGGCCGACCGCGCCGAGCGCTGGGACGCTCAGCCGTTCCGGCGTGTCGTCGAAGGCGTTGGCCGGGCGTACGCCGGCGGTTGTTAGCGTGATCGCCGGGATGCCACGACCGACGAACGGCGCCTGGTCGTAGAGGCTGTACGGGAACGCGAGGTCGAGGAGCTGGCCGAAGGCACCTGTGTGGCGCGGCTGCCGGCCGATCTGCTCGGCCATGCGAGCGGCGGCCGTCTGCACCAGCGAGGGCGCCGGGGAGCGGGCGCGGTCGCCGCTCAGCTCGATGCGGATGCCCTGCCTGCCGGCGATCGTGTCGAGGTTGATGACGGCGATCACCCGCCGCCGCCAGCGCGGGTCGGCGGCGAAGCGCGCGGCACCCAGCGAGCCGCTCGTGCCGCCATCGGTCGAGAGGAAGACGATGGTGTGTGCGGGTGCCTCGCCGCGCGCGGGCCCGGTCGGGCCGCTGCCGTACGAGCGGGCGAGCTCGAGCAATGCTGCCGTGCCGGAGGCGTTGTCGTTCGCGCCCGGGCCAACGCCGTCGTTGTCGCGGTGGGCGGCAACCACGATCGCCTGGCCGGTGCGCCCCGGCGCAATCGCGACCAGGTTCACGAGCGTGCGCCGGCCGAGTCCCGGCAGCCTGGCCGAGAAGCGGTCGGCAGTCGGCACGAAGCCGTACTCGCCGAACCTGGCCTGTGTCCAGCGTAACGCGCCAGCCGCGCCCGCCGAGCCCGGTGTCCGGTCGGGGTAGAGCGTTGCCAGCTCGCGGGCCGACCGGGCCGCGGCGAGCTGATCGAATGTGGCCGGCAGCCGAGGGGGCGTCAGCGCGAGCGGGCGCCGCACCGTGAGCGCGAGCGCCAGGACGGGAATCAGGACGAGCAGGAAGGCGGCCCGGTAGAGCCGTCCACTCACGGGGCGGTCGAGCGAGCCCCGTCGCGGCCGACGTCTTTCGAGCGGCGGCAGAGGAGACGCCATCGCGCGGGCTATAGTAGGGGTGACCCGCCAGGCGTGCGGCGTCGGCCTCTATGCCAGAGAACCCGACCATCCTCGTCGTCGACGACGAAGAGGCCATCCAGAAGAACCTCGCCTTCGCTCTCGAGCGGGACGGATATCAGGTCGTCCAGGCGTTCGACGGCGAGGAGGCGCTCGCGCTGTTCGCGACCCGACAGCCGGATCTGGTCGTGCTCGACCTGATGCTGCCGAAGCTCGACGGCATCGAGGTCTGCAAGCGTCTGCGGGCCACGAGCAGCGTGCCGATCATCATGTTGACGGCTCGGGACGACGAGCTCGACAAGGTGCTCGGCCTCGAGCTCGGCGCGGATGACTACATGACGAAGCCATTCTCGTTGCGCGAGTTCCGCTCGCGCGTCAAGGCGCTGCTGCGACGGTCGGTGCTCGCTCGTCCGGAGAGCCGTGAGACGGAGACGATTCAAGTGGACGCGCTGAAGATCGACCTAGCGCGTCGCAGCGTCGAGGTGGACGGCCTACCGGTGCAACTGACGTACGTCGAGTTCGAGCTGCTCTGCGCGCTCGCAGCCCATCCCGGCCGCGTGTTTTCGCGATCGGCGCTGCTGGAGGAGCTCTGGGGTAGCTCCGCCTGGCGTGAGCCGCGCACGATCGACGTCCACGTCCGCCATCTGCGCGAGAAGATCGAGCGCAGCCCGAGTGAGCCGCAGTACATCTACACGGTCCGAGGCGTCGGGTACCGCTTCCGGGATCGATGACGGTCCTGCGGGGCGTTGGCGCGCGGCTGAGCCTTGCGCTCGCGCTCGTGGTGGCGGTGGCCCTCGGCCTTGTCTACGTGATCGTCGTGCCGTCGTTGGAGAGCCGGCTGATCGACGCCAAGCAGGCCACGCTGCGGCAGGCGGTACCCGATGTGATCGCGCAGCTTCCGCGCGATCCGTTTGCCTGGAACGACTACGCCGACGTGGCGAGCTACCGCCACGGCGCGCGCGTCGTGATCTACGACATCGACTCGATCAGGCCAACCGCGGTTCGTGTCGCCGCCGATTCACGCGGCGCTACCTCGAGGGATGTCAGCGACGACCCGTTGGTGCTCCGGGCGGCCGAGGCCGGCCGGCTCCTGGACGGGACTGTGAGCCACGGCGGCGTTCGCTTCGCCGAGGTCGCGGTACCGGTGGGGCGCCTCGAGTACGTGGTGATGCTGCAGTTGCCGCTCGCGGACTCGATCTCGAATATCCGGCTCGTTGAGCGACGGCTCGTGCTCGCCGGGCTGGTGGGGCTGTTGGTGGCGGCTGGGATCGGCTTCGGCGGCGCCTCGGTGTTCGCCCGGCGGATCCGTCGGCTGGAGCGGGCCGCCGATCGCATCGCGGACGGCTCCTTCGACGACGCGGTGATCGACGCCGGGCGCGACGAACTCGGTCAGCTCGCTGCGACTTTCGACCGCATGCGCGAGCGGCTGCGCGGCCTCGATAACGCACGCCGCGAATTCATCGCCAATGCTTCGCACGAGTTGCGAACGCCGATCTTCGCGCTGGGCGGTGCGCTCGAGCTCCTCGCCGAGGAGGAGATGGACGCTGACACGCGGCAGGAGTTCGTCGCTTCGATGCGAGGGCAGATGGCACGGCTAACGAAGCTGGCAGACGAGCTGCTCGACCTCTCGAGGTTGGACGCGGGCAAGCTGCGAGTGGATGTGGCGCCGTTCGACCTGGCGCGTGTGGCTGCCGAGCTGATCGAAGAGCTCGGGCCGGCAGCGCAACGGGGCGGGCACGTGTTGCAGCTGGTGGCGGGACGCGCCGAGGGTGTCGGCGACGAGGAACGAGTGCGGCAGATCGGGCGGGTCCTGGTCGAGAATGCCCTCCGCCATACGCCGGCGGGGTCGCGCGTAGTCGTGACGACCACCACAGACGAGGTGCGGCGGGAAGTTCGCTGCAGCGTTGCCGACGATGGGCCCGGCATTCCCGGCGAGCACCATGCGCGCATCTTCGAGCGGTTCTATCGCGTCGATGGCGCGCGCGCCTCCGGCAGCGGCCTCGGGCTGGCGATCGCGCGCGAGCTTGCCGTGCGGATGAGCGGGCGGCTCGAGCTCTCGTCGGCAGGCGGGGGCGCGACGTTTGCGCTCGTATTGCCCGCCGCAGATTGCCCCGTAGTGAGTGACACAGCTCGCGAGCACACCGTTTCCACGTGAAAACGCTGCGAGTCGTGGCCAGCTATCGTGAGCTGCATGGGCCCCCGGCCGAGCGTTGCTATTGCCTTTGCCGCAGCGCTCGCCGGCGGTGTCGCCGCCGTTGGAATCGGCACCTGGGCCGGTTGGATCGGTAGCAGCACCGCGATTGCGCCGGCCGACACTCCGGTCGTCGCGTTCGCGACGCCGGCACCGGTGGCCGCGGCCACGGTCGCGATCTCGTCCGGGGCCTTCGAGCCTGCGCGTATCTATCGACAGCGGTCGAGTGGCGTGGTCACCATCGACGCGGTCTTCGCCGGTGCGGCGGGCGTAGCGAGCCAGGGCTCGGGCTTCGTCGTCTCGACCGACGGCACGATTCTCACGAGCGCGCACGTCGTGACGGATGCCGGCAGCGGCAGCGGCGCCGGCGTGCGTGCCGCCACAACGGTCTACGTCGAGTTCGACGATCGCGACCGGGTGGCTGCAAGGATCGTCGGCTGGGACGTCTTCTCGGACGTCGGCGTGTTGAAGGTCGATCCGCGCCAGCATGCGCTGCTACCGGTTCCGCTGGGCGAGTCCGCCGCCGTGCGCGTCGGCGACCCGGTGGCGGCGATCGGCAGCCCGTTCGGCAACGAGGGCTCGCTGTCGGTAGGTGTCGTCTCGGCCACGCGCCGCTCGATCGCCTCGCTGACCTCGGACTACAACCTCGTCGATGCGATCCAGGTCGACGCGCCGATCAACCACGGCAACTCTGGCGGGCCCCTGTTCGACGCTGCCGGCAGGGTGATCGGCATCAGTGCGCAGATCCGCAGCAGCTCGGGCGTGGCCGAGGGCGTTGGCTTCGCCGTCCCGATTGATGCAGCGCAGCGAGCGTTGAACCAGATTATTGCTACCGGTCACGTTCGCTACGCCCTCGTCGGCATTCGCAGCGAGGATCTGACCCCGTCGATTGCCAGAGTGCTTGCGTATCCGGTTGCCGAGGGCGCGGTCATCGAGCGGGTCGACCCAGGGACGGGCGCGGCGGCAGCGGGTCTCCGCGGTGGGACGCGGAACGTCGAGGTCAACGGTGCCACCTTCCGGGTCGGCGGTGATGTCATCGTCGCCATCGCGGGCCGGCCGATCCGTAACGCGGACGACGTCTCGCGCGTTGTCGCCACCGGTCTCGAGCCCGGCCAGGTGGTGCCCTTCACGGTGCTCCGTGGCACGAAGCGCTTCGTCGTAAAGGTCAGGCTGGGCGAGCGGTTGCCGACGCGCACGGGCTGAAGCGCTGGTGGCAGCGACAGGGTGCCGCGGCACGGGCTGTCGCGGCACGGGCTGTCGCGGCACGGGTCGCCATGACGGCTGGTTGCGATCGCTCGAGCGGCAGCGTCCGGTCGCCCAGGTGTATCCCCCGTCGCACGGGCGGCGGAGCCGTCCCGGTAACATCGAGTCGTGGCCCCGCAGCAGCGGTCGAGCCATGCTAGCGTATTAGCATGCTAACACGATGAACCAAAAGCAAACAGGCCTCTCGCACGTCGACGAGGCGACCGGCACGGTCGCCATGGTCAACGTCGGGCACAAGCCGCCGCTGCGGCGTCGCGCGGTCGCCTCGGCACGCGTCCGCATGGCGCCCGAGACGGCTCGCCGCCTCCGTGACCTCCCCAAGGGCGACGCCCTGGCCACGGCCCAGCTCGCTGGGATCATGGCGGCCAAGCGTACGGGCGAGCTGATTCCGCTCTGCCACCCGCTGCCGCTCTCGGTCGTCGAGGTGCGCCTCACCGTCGTCACCGACGGCGTCGAGATCATTACGGTCGCCGAGACCGTCGCCCAGACCGGCGTCGAGATGGAGGCGCTCACCGCCGCGTCCGTGGCGGCGCTCACGGTCTACGACATGGCGAAGGCGGTCGACAAGGGCATGGTGATCGAGGACGTCAGGCTGCTCGAGAAGACGAAGGAGCCGATCGCGTGAGCGCCGACCCGGCGAGGGACGCCGCCGCGTCGCCCGACGGGGCTCCGCCGGCCGCGGCAGTCCTCACCGTCTCCGACGGCGTCCACCACGGCGTCCGCGACGACCGCAGCGGCGAGACGCTCGCCGAGCTGCTCGCCGCCGAGGGCTTCCAGGTGGCGCGCCGCGTCGTTCCCGACGAGCGCGACCAGATCGCCGCCGCCATCACCGAGCTCGCCGCCGCCGGCGCCCGCGTCGTGCTCACCACCGGTGGCACCGGCCTCGCCCCACGCGACGTCACGCCCGAGGCGACCGCGACCGTGCTCGACCGCCTGGCGCCCGGCATCGCCGAGGCGATCCGCGCCGACTCGATCGCCCGCACGCCGCACGCGCTGCTCTCGCGCGGCCTCGCCGGCGTCCACCGCTCGGCGCTCGTCGTCAATCTCCCGGGCTCGCCCGGCGGCTGCCGCGACGGCTTCGCGGTGCTCCGCCCGGCGCTCCACCATGCCATCGAGCTCCTCGCCGATGCGCCGGAGCTCCACCACCGGCAGACGTGACGGCCACCGCCACGCCCCTGCCGGCCCGCTTCGCGCGGCTCGTCAAGATTGAGCACACGGTCTTCGCGCTGCCGTTCGCGTACATCGGCGGCTTCCTCGCCGTGGACGGCTCGCCCAGCGCCCACGACCTTGTTTGGATCACGCTGGCGATGGTTGGCGCCCGCTCGCTGGCGATGGCGCTCAACCGGCTGATCGATGCCGGCATCGACGCGCGCAACCCGCGCACCGCGGTGCGCGAGATCCCCAGCGGCCAGCTCCGGGTGTGGCAGGTCGTCGCCTTCTGCGCAGCCTCGCTCGCGCTCTTCCTCGTCGCCGTCTACCAGCTCGACCCGCTCGTTCAGTACCTGTGGCCGATCCCGGTCATCGCCTTCGTCGTCTACCCCTATCTCAAGCGCTTCACCTGGCTGTGCCACCTCTGGCTGGGCGTCGTGGACGGGTTGGCGCCGGTTGGTGCATGGGCGGCGATCCGTGGTGACCTGCCGTGGGAGGCGTGGGCGCTCGGCGCGGCAGTCGCCTTCTGGATCGCCGGCTTCGACCTCTTCTATGCCCTCTTCGACCTCGAGGTCGACCGCGAGCAGGGCCTCCACTCGTGGGCCACGCGCTTCGGGGTGAAGGGCTGTTTCGTCGGCGCCCGCGCCTTCCACCTGCTAACCGTCGTCGCGCTGGTCGCCGCAGGCCTCGGGCTACCGGTCGGCGCTCTCTACTGGCTCGGTGTCGTCACCGTCGCGGCTCTCCTCGCCTATGAGCACACCCTCGTCTCGCCCGGCAACCTCAAGCGTCTGGACATGGCCTTCTTCACGATGAACGGCGTGATCAGCGTCGCCTTCTTCGCCTGGGTCCTCGCTGACGCGCTCGTGTGACGCCGTGATCCGGGCCGCGCAGCTTGCAAAGCGCTTCGGCGACAAGCGCGTGCTCCAGAAGCTCTCGTTCGCGCTGCCGGAGGGGGGCTTCCTGCTCGTCACCGGGCCGAACGGCTCGGGCAAGTCGACGCTGCTGCGGCTGTGCGCCGGTCTCTCCTCGCCCACCGGGGGCACCCTCGAGCTCGGCGTCGAGCGGGGCGAGCTCGGCTACCTCGGTCACGAGCCGCTCGTCTATCGCGAGCTGACCGCGCTCGAGAACCTCGAGCTCTTCGCCCGGCTCTACCGCGTCCCCGAGCGGCAGGCCCGCATCCGCGCCCTGCTCGAGCGGTTCGGCATGTGGGACGAGCGCGACAACCGCGTCTCGACCTACTCGCGCGGGATGACGCAGCGCGTCGCGCTCTGCCGGGTGCTGCTGCACGAGCCGCGGCTGCTCGTGCTGGACGAGCCGTACACCGCGCTCGATGCAGCCGGCTCCGAGCTGCTCGACGCCGTCCTGGCCGAGCGCAGCGGCGCCCACACGTTCCTCGTCTCGACCCACGACCCCGAGCGGATCGCGCACCTGGCGAGCGACCGGCTGGAGTTCGTGTGAGGGGGGCGGCATGAGCGCGCGTGGCGCCAGGGTCGCGGCGTGAACGGCTACTTCGGCGACGTCGTCACGCTCGCGGTCAAGGACCTGCGGCTGGAGCTGCGCGCCCGCGACACGCTGCCGGCGATGGCGCTGTTCGTGCTCTCGACGATGACGATCTTCCACTTTGCCCTGCCCTCTGGCAGCTCCGACAACGCCGCGCTCGGCCTGCTCTGGATAGCGATCCTGTTCACGGCGCTGCTCGGCTTGACGCGCACCTACGCGCCCGAGCGCGAGCAGAGCATGTTCGACGGGCTGCTGCTGTCGCCGGTCGACCGCAGCGCGATCTGGCTGGCCAAGACGGTGGCGGCGCTGGCCTTCCTCGCCGCGGTCGAGGTGGTGGCCCTGCTCGCCTTCTGGCTGTTCTTCGCGCACATCGGCTGGAGCCTGCTCGCCGCGGTCGCGCTCGCCGACATCGGGCTCTGCGCCGTCGGCGCGCTCGTAGCGGCGATGGCCACCGCCAGCCGCTCGCGTGAGCTGATCCTGCCCCTCCTGCTGCTGCCTCTGACGATCCCCGTGATCGTCGGCGCCGTCGGCGCGAGCGTCGCCGACGACCCCGGCAAATACCTCGCCTTTCTCGCCATGTACGACGCGATCTTCGGCGTCATCGCCTGGGCCACGTTCGAGTACGTCGTCGCCGAGTAGGACTTCTGCGACAATCCGCAGCGCACCGTGAAGAAGCTCATCGCCCCCCTCGACAACGCCGTCGGCCTCGCCCTGCTGGCGACCCTGCTGATCGGCGTCGCCACGGCGATGACGTTCTTCTACGCGCCCGTCGACGAGGACGGCCTCAACCAGAAGATCTTCTACTTCCACGTGCCGATCGCGCTCACTGCCTACGCTACCTTCGGCTGGGGCGCCTGGAAGGCGCTCGTCCACCTCTGGAAGAAGAAGCCCGGCGCCGACCTCGAGAGCTATGTCGCCATCCACCAGGGCACGATCTTCGGCTCGCTCACCCTCATCACCGGCTCGATCTGGGCGAAGCTGCGCTGGGGCCACTGGTGGCTGTGGGGCGAGCAGGAGCTCGTGCTTTTCCTCGTCATCTTCCTCTTCTACTGCACGTACTTCATGCTGCGCTACTCGATCGAGGCCGGGCCGCGCCGTGCCAACATCAGCGCCGTCTACGCGCTCTTTGGCGTCGTGCTGATCCCGATCAGCTTCCTCGCCATCCGCCTCGCCGAGAACTACATCCATCCGATCGCGTTCACCACGAACGGGCCGCAGATGGCCGGCTCGCAGTTCGGCACGTTCCTCGTCTGCCTTGTCGCCATGTTCGCGCTGGCCGGGGCGCTCTACCGGCTGGAGCTGCTGGGCAAGCGCCTCGACACGAAGCTCCGCGACCTGCGCGAGCTGGTGCTGTCGTGAGCTCGACCGAGAAGTACGTCGCGGCGGCATACCTCGTCGTCTTCGTGATGATCCTGCTCTACGTCGTGATCATCGCGGCCAAGCTCACCCGGCTCGACCGGGAGGTTGGCGAGCTTGCCGACGACGTGCGCGCGCAACGGCAGGGCGAGGCTGCCGGCGACGCCGCGGCCGGCGTGGCCGACGCCGGCGCCGATGGCTGAGGCCTTCTTCTGGCTGGCGCTGCTGGCCTACGGCGAGTCGGTCGTCGCGTACGCGGCCAACGTCCGCTCCCCCGGGCGCGCTGGGCGGCTGGCAACTTGGGGGGTGCGGCTCGGCTGGCTTGCGCAGACGGCGCTGCTCGGCGTCCAGGCTGCCCGCGCCGACGGCTTCCCGTGGACGACGTGGGCCGGCTCGCTCAACCTGTTCACCTGGCTCGTCGTGGTGGCGTACCTGGTGTGGGGCTGCACGCCGCGCTACCGCCTGCTCGGCCTCGGCGTGATGCCGCTGGTGGTGGCGCTGCTACTCGCAGCCTGGGCCGGGGGCGGCACGGGCTCGCAGGCGCCATCCAGCAGCTCGACCGGCTTCCTCGTCCTGCACGTCGCGTTCGTGCTGGCGGCGTTCGCCGGGTTCACGCTATCGGCCGCTCTGGCCGGCCTGTACCTCTGGCAGGAGCGGGCGCTGAAGCGGCGTCAGGCGGGGATCCTGCGGCTGCCGGCGCCGTCGCTGGCGACCCTCGAGATCCTGGTGACGCGGACGATCGTCGTCGGCCTGCCGTGTCTGACGGTGGGCATCGTGACCGGGCTGATCCGGCTGCGCCGCGAGGGCGCCGGCGTCGATGCGCTGATGGTCGTGACACTTGTCACATGGGCTGTGTACGCTGCGTTCCTGCTGCTGCGCTACGAGGCCGGCTGGCGCGGCCGCCGCGCCGCCTACCTTGCGCTCACCGGCTTCGCCCTCGTCCTGGTCGTCCGGCTCGGCCTCCCGCTGGCGCACTTCTCGTGAAAGTCGTCCTCGTCGGCCTGTCGCACCACGTCGCCCCCGTCGAGCTGCGGGAGCGCGTCGCCGTGGCGCCCGAGGCGGCCGCGGCGCTGGCGGCGACGCTCGTGCGCGCGGGCGACGGCGAGGCCGAGGCGATCTGCCTGTCGACCTGCAACCGGATGGAGCTGTACCTCGCCAGCCGTGACGCCGGTGCCGCCGAGGCGCAGGCAGTGGCGGCGCTCGCCGAGCTCGCCGGCGTCGGCGGCGACGAGCTGCTGCCGCGCCTCTACCGGCTCCACGACGAGGCGGCCGCGCTGCACCTGTTCCGAGTCGCAGCCGGGCTCGACTCGATGGTGCCCGGCGAGGGTGAGATCCTCGGCCAGGTGAAGGACGCCTACGAGGCGGGAACTCCTGGCCCGATCCTCGACCACCTCTTCCGGCAGGCGCTGCACGCGGGCAAGAAGGTGCGCTCCGAGACGGCGATCGGCGAGAGCCCCGCCTCGGTCTCGTCGGCCGCGGCGGCGCTCGCGCAGCAGGTCTTCGGCGACCTCACCGGCCGGCGCGTGCTAGTGATCGGCGCCGGCAAGGCCGGTGAGCTGGCCGCCCGCGCGCTCGCGGCCCGTGGCGCGACGATCGCCTCGGTCGTCAACCGTGGCGCCGAACGTGCTGCGACCGTTGCCGAGCAGGTTGGGGCGGTGGCGGTGCCGTTCGAGCGGATCGGGGCGGAGCTCGAGACGGCTGACGTCGTCGTTGCCGCCACCGGTGCCCCGGGTCTCGTCCTCCAGCGCGACCAGGTTGCGGCTGCGATGCGCGTCCGCAAGGGCCGTCCGCTCTTCCTGATCGACATCGCCGTGCCGCGCGACCTCGACCCGGCGATCCACGACATCGACGACTGCTACCTCTACGACATCGACGACATCGAGGCCGTCGTCGCCTCCAGCCTGGCCGGCCGCCGCCGCGAGGCCTCCCGCGCCGAGTCGATCGTCGCCGAGGAGACCGACCGCTACCGCGAGTGGAAGACCGCGCTCGACGTGGTGCCGGCGATCGCGTCACTGCGCGCCCATGCCGAGGAGATCCGCCAGCGCGAGCTGGAGCGCGTCGAGGGCCGCCTCGCCCGGCTGCCTGTCGCCGACCGCCGCATCGTCGAGTCGATCACGGCGCAGATCGTCAACAAGCTCCTGCACTTGCCCACGGTGCGCATGAAGGAGGCCGCCGCGACGCCGAACGGCATCGTCTACGCGGACGCCCTCGAGCACCTGTTCGGCCTCAACGAGAAGGAGCGGCCGAAGTGATCCTGCGGGTCGGCTCGCGCGGCTCGCGGCTCGCGCTCACCCAGTCCAACCACGTGGCCGAGCGGCTGCGGCGGCCGGGCATTGAGACCGCGCTCATGCCGATCACGACAGCCGGCGACCGCGACCGCAAGAGCCCGTTCGGCGAGATCGGCGCGCGCGGCGTGTTCGTCAAGGAGCTGGAGGAGGCACTGCTGGCGGGCCGGATCGACGCCGCCGTCCACTCGGCCAAAGACATGACCTCGACGGACACGGACGGTCTCGTCGTTGGCGCGTACCTCCTGCGCGAGGACCCACGCGACGCGCTTTGTGGCGTCCCCGAGCTGAGGTCGGGCATGCGCATCGGCACGGCGTCGGCGCGTCGGCGCTCGCAGCTGCTCGCGATCGACCCGACGCTGCGCATCGAGCCCCTGCGCGGCAACATCGACACCCGGCTGAACAAGCGCACCGAGCGCGGCCTCGACGCCATCGTGCTCGCTGCCTGCGGCCTCGACCGGCTCGGCCTCGGCGCCGAGATCGGCCACCGCTTCGACCCAGCGGAGCTGCTGCCCGAGGCCGGCCAGGGCGCCCTGGCGATCCAGGTGCGCACCGGCGAGGAGCACCTGGTCGCGCACGTCGACGACCTCGAGACGCGCCGCCGCGTCGAGGCAGAGCGCGCCTGCATCGCCGCCGTCGGCGGTGGCTGCCTCGCGCCGGTCGCCGCGTTCCACGACGGAGTGCGACTGCAGGCGCTGATCGCCGACGAGGACGGCGCCTGGGTCGAGCGGCGCACCGGCGACGACCCGGGTGCGCTCGGGGCCGCGCTCGCCGCCTTCGCCGCCGGCCGCTGACAGTGGCCCGGTGCCCGTGAGAGTCATCGTCACCCGGCCCGAGCAGCACGCCGCCGAGCTGGTGGAGCGCCTGGTCGCGCTCGGCCACGAGCCGGTGCTGTGCCCGCTGGTGCGCATCGAGCCGCTGGGGGAGGGCGCGCCCGTCGACGTAGTGGGCTACGACTGGGTGGTGGTGACGAGCCGCACCGGCGCAGCCGCGCTGGCCCGGCGCGCCCGCGGGGATCTGCCCCGGGTCGCCGCGATCGGGCCTGGCACCGCAGACGAGCTGGCCGCGCACGGCATCACGGCGGCGCTGGTGCCCGGGGTCTCGACGCAGGAGGGGCTCGTCGCCGCGTTCCCGCGGCCGCCGGGACGTGTCCTGTTCGCGGGCGCCGAGGGCGCGCGCCGCGTCGTCGTCGACGAGCTGGGCGCCGACTTCGTGGCCCTCTACCGCACCCTGCCGGCCGCGCCGGCGCCGGATGGGTTGCCCGCGGGGGACGTGGTCGTGGTTGCGTCGCCGTCTGCCGCACGGGTGCTGGCGGAGATCTGGGCGGCGCCGGGTGGAGCGGCCGAGGCGCCCGGCCCGACCCGACCTGTCGTCGTCTCGATCGGCCCGCAGACGAGCGCCGCCGCTCGGGCCGCCGGCCTCTCGGTGGAGGTCGAGGCAGCCCGCTTCGACCTCGACGGGCTGGTGGCTGCGGTGGAGCGAGCTGCAGCCCTCGCCGCCGCACGGGAGCGGCGCCCCGTGGAGCCCGCGCCGTGAGGCCGGTCGTCTTCCTCAGCGACTTCGGCCTCGACGACGCGTTCGTCGGCACCTGCCACGCGGTGCTGAAGCGCATCGCGCCCGGCCTCGACGTGATCGACCTCACGCACGGCATCGCACCGCAGCAAGTGCTCGAGGGCGCGCTCGCCCTGCACGACGCTGCCCCGTATCTCCCGGCCGACGCGATCGTGCTGGCCGTCGTCGACCCGGGCGTGGGCAGCAAGCGTCGCGCGATCGCCGTCCGTGGCGCCGACCGCCGCTTCTACATCGGCCCCGACAACGGGCTTCTCCTGCTCGCCGCCGAGCGTGCCGGGCCGCTGTTCGACGTTCGCGAGCTCACCGACCCGCGCTACCGCCTCGACCCGGCAGCGGCGACCTTCCACGGCCGCGACGTGTTCGCCCCGGCGGCCGCGCATTTGGCAGCCGGCGTGGCGTTGGCCGAGCTCGGCCCGTCGCTCGACCCGTCCCTGCTCGTCCGTGTCGAGGTGCCCGTGCCGGTCGTCGCGCCCGGCCTGCTGCGCGCCGTCGTGGTCGCTGTCGACCGCTACGGCAACCTCCAGCTCGCCGCCGGCGTCGGTGACCTTGTCGCCGCCGGCTTCGCCCCGGGCACGCAGGTCGTGGTGGAGCCCGGTGGCGTCGCGCCCACCCCGCCGGACGCCGCGGGTGCCGCGGGTGCCGCGGGCGCCGCGAACGCCCCAGGCCCCGCCCAGGCCACCGTCTGTCGCACCTTCGCCGACGTCGACCCGGGCGCCCTGCTCGTCCACGAGGACTCGTCCGGGCGGCTCGCCGTCGCGGTCGCGGGCGGCTCCGCGGCCCGTCATCTGGGCCTCGCCGCGGGCGCTGCGGTCGTGCTTGCCCGCCCGCGCGGCTGACCGGCAGTCGTGTCGTCCGTCTCGCTCGCGTGCGCCCTTCGCTATCCTTCTTCGGCCTGGCGAGGTAGCTCAGCTGGTAGAGCACACGACTGAAAATCGTGGTGTCGCCGGTTCAAGTCCGGCTCTCGCCATACGAAAGGCCCCGGAGACGGGGCCTTTCGCGTTGCTACGGAAGGTGCGGCGGAGGTGCGCCGGGAGCCCGGTGCGCCCGGTTGGCCGCTAGCGCCGACCGCTGCCGCTGCGCCGCCGCTGGCCGTTCGACGAGCCGGCTACGCGTGCGGGGCGCTCGTTCGGCATCGCTGCGCCGGAGGCCTTGAACTGCTCGACGTGGCCGAGCCGCACTGCCATCAGGCCGACGTCCTTGCGCTGCTCCGGCAGGACGAACGTCACGCCGTTGCCGGTGCGGCCGGCACGGCCGGTGCGGCCGATGCGGTGCACGTAGTCGTCGGCACCGACGGGCGGATCGAAGTTGATGACGTGCGTGATGTCGTTCACGTCGAGCCCGCGGGCGGCGACGTCGGTGGCGACGAGGGTCGTGATGCGGCCGCTCTCGAACTGGGCGAGGGCGCGCTCGCGCTGGCTCTGCGAGAGGTTGCCGTGCATCGCGACGGCCGGGATCTGGTGCTGCCGCTCCAGTTTGCGGGCCAGGTGGTCGGCACCGTGCTTGGTGCGCACGAAGACGAGTGCCAGGCCGCGCTCGCCGCGGAGCTGCTCGACGAGCCGCTCGAGCTTGTTCTCCGCAGTGACGAGGACGAAGGCATGGTCGATCTCGCCGCGCTCGGCCTCGGCGGGCAGGCCGCCGCGGACGTGCGACGGGCTGACGGTGTAGGCGCGGGCCAGCTCGGCGACGGCACCGTCGAAGGTGGCGCTGAACAGCAGCGTCTGCCGGTTCGCGGGAACGCTGCGGAGGATGCGGTCGACCTGCGGCTTGAAGCCCATGTCGAGCATCCGGTCGGCCTCGTCGAGGACGAGCACGCTGACGCCGCCGAGGTCGACGGCCCTGCGGTCGATCAGGTCGGTCAGCCGGCCCGGAGTGGCGACCACGATGTGCGCCCGCTTGACCTGGTCGATCTGACGGCCGATCCCTGCGCCGCCGTAGACGGTGACGACCTTCAGGCCCTTGGCTGCGGCAAGCGACTGCAGCTCGTCGGCGACCTGCAGCGCGAGCTCGCGCGTCGGGACGAGGACGAGCGCGCCGGGGCGGTTGCTGCGGGCGATGCGCTCGACGAGCGGCAGCCCGAAGGCGATCGTCTTGCCCGAGCCCGTCGGCGACTCGGCAAGGATGTCGAGGCCGGCGAGCGCGTCGGGGAGGACGGCGCTCTGGATGGCGAAGGGCTGCGTGATGCCCTTGCGGGTGAGCGCGTCGACAACGGCCGTGCTGACGCCAAGCGTCTCAAAGGTGATGCTCAATTCGAACTCCTTCACTGCGTGGTGAACGAGACACAACTGCCTCGGTCAACCCTCGAAAGAGAAGGAACGAAGAGCCAGATCTCCACGGGGCCAGGTGGCGCCCGTGCCACAACGGTAGCAGGACCCGTTTCCACGGCTTCCGGGCACGTTCGCCGCCATTCGCTAGCCTTCGACGCATGGAGCCGCAACCTGTCGCGGTGATCGGGGCCAGCCTCGACCTCGGGGCGGGGCGCCGCGGCGTCGACATGGGGCCTTCGGCGATCCGCTACGCCGGCCTCGACGCCAGGATCCGCGGCCTCGGTCGTGCCTACCACGACCGGGGCAACGTGGAGGGGCCGGTTGTCGAGGTCGCCGAGCAGGGCAGCGCTGATGCCCGCTATGTCGCCGACATCGTCACCGTCTGCGAGGGCGTCGCCGACCAGGTTGCGGCGAGCGTGGCGATGGGCGCTCTGCCGGTCGTGCTCGGTGGCGACCACTCGGTGGCGCTCGGCACCGTCGGCGGGATGGCGCGGCTACGCGGCCCCGGCGGAGCCCTCTGGATCGACGCCCACGGCGACCTCAATACGCCCGAGACGAGCCCCAGCGGCAACGTCCACGGCATGGTGCTCGCGGCTGCGCTCGGCCTTGGCGGCGACCGCTTCGCCAGCGCCGCGTGGCCACGGCAGTCGCTGCTCCCGCAGCACGTCGCCCTGCTCGGGACGCGCGAGCTCGACCCCGGCGAGCGCGCCCTCATCGACGACCTCGGCATCCTCGTGCTGACGATGAGCGACATCGATCGCATCGGCATCGCCGACGCGATGAACCGGGCGCTCGTCCGCGTGATGGGCGCCGCCTTCGCGCACGTCTCGCTCGACCTCGACGTCGTCGACCCCGAGCAGGCGCCCGGCGTCGGCACGCCCGTCCCCGGCGGCCTCTCCTTCCGCGAGGCGCACCTGGCCATGGAGATCGTCGCGGAGTGGGGGCAGCTGGACTCGCTCGACGTCGTCGAGGTCAACCCGATCCTCGACCGCGAGAACCGCACCGGCCGGCTCGCCGTCGAGCTCGTGGCGAGCGCGCTCGGCGCCCGCATCCTCTGACGGTTTCGGCTCGCTCCTGACACAGACCGGGGTCGCAGGCCGCCTAGCCTCTGGCGGGAGATGGCAACGCCCGACGCGCACGCTCGAGCCTTCGGTTGACGTCCGGCTAACGGGGCATGAAGGACGACGGCGAGGGACTGCCGCTCTGCGGCCCGTCCGCTCGGATCCTCGGCGTTCGCCTTGTGCGCGATCTGCGGATCTCGGCTCGAGGGATCGTCCAGCCTCGCGCGGGCGGCATGTCGGTCGCCGTCGGCAGCCCCCGCAATCTCCCGCGCCACCGCCGCCCGCCCGCGCAGGGAGGCATCGGCCCCGATCCCGTGTGGCGGATTGAGGTGGATGACCTCCCTGACGCCCTCGTCTTCCGAGCAGACCCGGAATGTCCCACTGTCCACGGGCTCATCGAGCCGAGCCGGCCGATGCTGCTTGGTGAATACCAGGAGGCGCTTGCCGTCACGCGCTCCTCTTGGAGCAGGGTCTAGAATGGAACGGTCGTGACCGTCGCCGAGCAGAACATCCACGACGCCGTTATGTCGGCAGAGAGCCTCGGCTGGCTGGCTGGCGGC
>JANXXF010000176.1 GCA_025350775.1 Actinomycetes bacterium | reverse complement strand
CCCGACGACCCCGCGCGCGGGACGGTCGACGGGGTGCGGGGCCTCTGCGCCAAGGCCGGTGTCGAGCTCGGCGAGCTCGACGCGATCCTGCACGGCACGACGGTGGCAACCAACATCGTGCTCCAGCACACCGGCGCCGATGTCGGCCTGATCACCACCGAGGGCTTCCGCGACATTCTCCACATCGCGCGTCACAAGCGGCCGTACAACTTCTCGCTTTACCAGGATCTGCCGTGGCAGGCGAACCCGCTCGTGCAGCGGCGCCACCGGCTGACGGTGGCCGAGCGCATCACCGCGCCGCACGGCGAGGTGCTCGTCGAGCTCGACGACAGCGAGGTGCGCGAGCGGGTGCGCGCGCTGAAGGCCGCGGGCGTGGAGGCCGTCTCCGTCTGCCTGCTTCACTCCTACCTCAATCCCGAACACGAGCGGCGTATCGCCGAGATCGTGCGCGAGGAGTTCCCGGAGGCCTATCTTTCGGTCTCGCACGAGGTGCTGCCGCTCTACCGGGAGTACGAGCGCTTCTCGACGGTGACGCTCAATGCCTACATCGGGCCGAAGGTGTCGCGCTATGTCCGCCGCTTTGACGAGGCGATGCGCGAGGCGGGCTACGCGAAGGGCGTCCAGCTGATGCAGTCGTCGGGCGGCACCGTCGGCGCCGAGCTCGCCAGCGCGCGCCCGGTCTCGCTGCTGATGTCCGGGCCGGTGGCGGGGCTGATCGGCGGCATCTGGGCCGGGCGCATGGCCGGCTTCCCCAACGTGATCACCCTCGACATGGGCGGCACCTCCGCCGACATCGGCGTCGCTCCCGGCGGCGAGCTGCGCCTGCGCCACCTCGTCGACACGGCGGTGGCCGGCTATCAGGCAATGGTGCCGATGGTGGACGTGGACACGATCGGCGCCGGCGGCGGCTCGATCGCCTACGTCGACCGCGGCGGCGTGTTCCGCGTGGGCCCGGAGAGCGCCGGCGCCGCCCCCGGCCCGGCGTGCTACGGCCGTGGCGGCGAGCGGCCGACCTCGACCGACGCGCAGATGCTGCTGGGCCGGCTTCCCGTGGGCGGCCTGCTGGGTGGGCGGATGAGCCTGGACGCGGAGAAGGCCGAGCTGGCTCTCCGCCAGGTGGCGGAGCCGCTCGCGATATCGACCGTCGAGGCTGCGCTCGGCCTGCTGCAGATCCAGAAGTTCGGCATGACCCAGGCCATCGAGCTCAACTCGGTGCGCCGCGGCTACGACCCGCGCGAGTTCACGCTGGTCGCCGCCGGCGGCGCCGGGCCACTGTTTGCCTGTGACATCGCCCTGGAGCTGGAGATCCCGCGCGTCCTCGTCCCGCCCCACCCCGGCATCACCTCTGCCACCGGCCTGCTGGCCACCGACGTCGTGCACGAGTTCGTCGCGACCGTTATGCAGCCGCTCGCCCGGCTCGAGCCCGCCCGGCTGGAGGACGTGTACGCCGGCCTCGTCGGCCAGGCGGTCGAGCTGCTCACGCAGGACGGCTTCACCGGCGACCGTGCCGTCATCACCCGCCACGCCGACTGCCGCTACGCCGGGCAGGGCTACGAGGTGCGCTTCGAGGTGCCCGCCGGTGCGATCGACGCCGCGTGGGCCGAGCGTTGCGCCGAGGCCTTCCATGTCGCCCATATCAAGGAGTACGGCCAGCGTTTCGACTCGGCGGTGGAGATCGTCAACGTCCGCGTGGCCGGAGTCGGCCTGGTGCCGCCGCTGGAGTGGCCGGAGGCGGCGCCTGCCGTCGGCCCGCCCGAGCCGCGCTCCCGGCGCGAAGTCGTGTTCGAGGTAGAAGGACGCCCTGCGCGGTTGGAGACGCCGTTCTACGAGCGCACCGACCTCGCCTACGGCCACAGCCTGGAGGGGCCGGCCATCGTCGTCCAGTACGACTCGACCACGGTCATCCCGCCCGGCCTGCGCGCCGAGATCGACCGCCACGGCAACATCGTGATCGACTGCACCGTCGACCGCAGCGGCGGCGAGCGGGCGGCACACGGCCTGGCCACGCCCGTCCTGATGCGCGTCATCGGCGGCGCGTTCCAGTCGATCGCCAAGGAGATGGCGGGCGTCCTCTTCCGCATGAGCTACAGCTCGATCATCCGCGAGTCGGAGGATCTCGGCGCCGGCATCTTCGATCGCGACGGCAACAACCTCGCCGAGTCCGACTCGACGCCGATGTTCATGGGCGCGATGCCGAAGATCGTCAAGGGCGTGCTCGGCCTGCTGGGTGACAACATCCACGAAGGCGACGTGATCGCTCATAACAACCCGTACCGCGGTGCGACGCACACGCCCGACATCGCGATCGTCGTGCCGGTGTTCTGGGAGGGCGAGCGGGTCGCCTTTGCGGCTGCCTCGGCGCACCTGCTGGATATCGGTGGCGCCTATCCGGGGATGGCGATCGACCTCGTCGACATCTGGGCCGAGGGCCAGATTTGGGACGGCATCAAGCTCTCCGAGCGCGGCGTGCGCCAGGAGTCGGTGTGGCAGCAGATGCTGACCAACGTGCGCACGCCGACCCACAACCGGGGCGATATCGAGGCGATGATCGCGGCGGCCGAAAAGGGCAAGCGGCGCCTGCTCGACCTGCTCGGGCGCTACGGCAAGGACGTCGTGCTGGGCGCGGCCCAGGACTGGGTCGACTACTCGGAGGCGATCCTCCGCCAGGAGATCGCCAAGGTGCCCGACGGCGTGTACGGCGCGCCGACCGGCTGGCTGGACGACGACGGCAAGAACCGCGGCACGATGCTGCCGATCAAGGTCAAGACCATCATCGAGGGCGACACGCTAACGATCGACCTGACCGGCTCGAGCGACGAAGTCGAGACGGCGTTCAACTCGCCCTACGAGGGAACCGTGCTGTCGGCGGCGAGCTACATCGCCCGCACGATCTTCCTGGACGAGGCGACCTACGACGTGTTCGTGCCGCAAAACGAGGGGATGCTCAAGCCCGTCAAGGTGATCGCGCCGCTCGGCTCGATCTTCAACCCGCGCTTCCCGCGCGCCACCAAGGCCCGCTTCTGCCAGGTGCAGCGGGTCGTCGACCTGATGCTGCAGGCACTGGCGCCGGTGATTCCCGACAAGATCACCGCTGGCAACTCGGCCAACGTCACGTTCGTCTCGTACTCGGCCTTCGACCAGGCGACCGGCGAGTACTGGGTCTACCTCGAGGTGAACGAGGGCTCGTACGGCGGCCGCTCGACCAAGGACGGCATGGACTCGATCGACTGCCTGATCGCGAACACGCGCAACAACCCGATCGAGGAGCTCGAGTGGCGCTTCCCGATGCGCACAGAGCGCTACGAGCTGCGGCCCGAGCACGCCTCGCCCGGCAAGTGGCGCGGCGGCATCGGGATCATCCGGGTCAACCGCTTCCTCGTGCCGACGATCGTCGCCTGCGAGGGGGAGCGCTTCGTCGCCGACCCGCCGTGGGGCATCTTCGGCGGCCACCCGGGGACGAACGCGGCGACGTGGCGTAACCCTGGCCGGCTGGACGCCGAGAGCTGGCCGTCGAAGTTCACGAACGGGCGGATGCAGCCGGACGACGTGATCGAGATCACAACACCGAACTCCGGCGGCTACGGCGAGCCGGCCGAGCGCGACCCCGAGCTCGTGCACGGCGACGTGCTCGACGGCTTCACGAGCCTCGAGCAGGCCCGCGATATCTACCGCGTCGCGATCGACCCGGCGACGCTCGCGCTCGACCTCGCGGCAACGGCGCGGCTGCGCGGCAGCGCTTCGTAGGGCGCGGCGCGGGGCGCGGCGCCGGGCGCCGCGAGAATCGCGCTGCCGGGCTCCGTGCCGGCGCCGGTCAGGCTCCTGCGTTCCTGTCGGCCGGCTCCCAGAGGCGGTAGAAGGAGCGCTCGCGCGACTCGAGCCGCGGGATCGCGTCGTCGAGCGCGTGCCGGCGGAAGTGCTCGGTCTCGGCATGCGCGGCAAGCGCAGCCTCGTCGGCGAAGTGCTCGTAGAAGAGGAAGACGCGCGGGTCGCCGGGGTCGCGGTGCGCCCAGAGGAGCAGGCACCCGGGCTCCGCGCGCGCGGCGCGCACGAGCTGCGTGACGGCGTCTGCCACGGCCTGCTCCTCCCCGCGACGGGCAACCCAGCGGGCAACAACGACGATCGTCATGCGGGGACTATCGCCGCTACGCCGCACGGTGTGCAGGCGCGACGCGAGCCGCCGGTCGCCCGTGACTGACGGAAACCCACGTTTGATG
>JANXXF010000175.1 GCA_025350775.1 Actinomycetes bacterium | reverse complement strand
CGGCCGCCCGGCATGCCCGTGCAGCGGGTGCGCCGCGCCTACGAGCAGGTTGCCGACCAGCTGCGTGCCCTGATCCTCGCGGGCGACCTCGTGCGCGGCCAGCGCCTGCCCAACGAGAACGTGCTGGCGGGTGACTTCGGGGTCAGCCGCGCGACGGTGCGCGAGGCGCTGCGCGTGCTCGCAGCCCAGAACCTGATCACCACGGCGAAGGGCGCTGGCGGCGGCTCGTACATCACGCGCCCCACAGTCGACCACATCTCGGAGTTCCTGCGCTCCAGCATCGCGCTGATGACCGAGTCGCACGATCTCTCGCTCGACGAGCTGCTTGAGGCGCGCGACCTGCTCGAGGTGCCGGCCGCCCGGCTCGCGGCCCAGCGTCGCGGCGACCAGGACATTGCAGCGCTCGAGGCGGCGATCGACGACGAGATGCTCCAGCTCCCGGCGAGCGAGCAGTTCGCCATCAACAAGGACTTCCACTCGACGCTGCTGGGCGCGTGCGGCAACCAGCTGATCCTGATTGCGGCGCAGCCGCTGTTCACCGTGCTGCAGACCCACCTCACCCGCTCGAGCCTCGGCCGCAGCTTCCACACCGGCATCCACGAGCAGCACCGGGCGATCTCGGCGGCGGTGGCCGGCGGCCGCCCGGACGAGGCCGAGGGCGAGATGCGCGACCACCTCGACTTCCTGCGCCCGTACTACGATCGCGCCTGGAAGCAGGCGGGCCGCAGCGTGCCTGCTGCCGTCAGGCCGCTGCCGTGAGCGGCGACACCGTGCTCTTCGGCATCCAGGGCAGCGGCCAGCACACCGAGGGGCTGCCCGACCCGGGCTTCTTCCGCGCCGTAGCCGACCTCGCCGAGGAGCTCGGCTGGGACTCGATCTGGGGCGGCGAGCACCTCTCGTTCCACAACCCGATCCTCGACCTCTCCGTGGCGCTGTCGATCTTCGCGGCCCGCAGCGAGCGGCTGCTGCTGGGGGCCGGGCTCGTGCTGCTGCCGCTGCGGCACCCCTCCTGGGTGGCGAAGACGTACGGCTCGCTCGACTTCGTCTCGGGCGGCCGGCTGCTGCTCGGCGTCGGTGTCGGCGGTGAGGGGGAGAAGGACTTCGAGGCGGCGGGGGTGCCGATCGGGGAGCGCGGCGCCCGGGCCGACGAGGGCATCGCCGCGCTGCGCGCGCTGTGGGGGCCGGAGCAGCCTGCCGGCCACACGGGGCGCTTCTATGCGTTCGACGGCGTGCGCATCGACCCACCACCGGCGCAGCCCGGCGGGCCGCCGCTGCTGGTGGGCGGCCGCACCCCTGCGGCGCTCCGGCGCGCCGGCCGGCTCGGCGACGGCTGGCTCGCCTACATGGTGAGCGCCGACCGCTTCGCCCGCGACCTCGCCGAGGTGCGCCGGCACGCCGCCGCGGCCGGCCGCGACCCCGTTGCGCTGACGCCCGCGATTGTGCTGCCCGCGCATGTCGGCGCCGACGGCAACGCCGCCCGCGAGCAGGCGCGCGCCCACCTCAGCGAGCGCTATGCCACCCCGTTCGAGCCCCACCACGTTGCGCGCTACACGATCGCGGGCGACCCGGAGGAGTGTCGCGCCCGCCTGCGCGAGTACATCGCTGCCGGCGTCCGCCACCTCGTCCTCACTCCTGCCGGCCCGGCGGCCGGCTTCCTCGGCGAGGTCGAGGCGCTGCACAACCAGGTTGTGGCCCCGCTCCGCGCCGAGCTGGCGGCGGTGGAGGCCGCCTAGCATGGACTTCAGCACGCCCAACCGCGTCCTCCCCGTGCTCGAGACGATCGACAGGCTCTACGAGACGGAGGTGCGCCCCCGCGAGGAGGCGCTCGCCCACCGGCTCGACGACAGCCGCAACTACCTCGACGCCGACGGCCATCTGCACCCGGAGCTGTGGCAGGCCCGTCGCGAGATCATGAGCGCAGCGGCCGACGCGGGCGTCTACTCGTGCTACCTCCCCGAGTCGCTCGGCGGCCTCGGCCTCGGCCGTCACGAGATGGTGTTCGTCGAGGAGCGGGTCTACCGCTACGGCGTCGGCCTCAACCCGGCGCTGCTGTCGTGGACGGAGGGTGCAACGCCGCGCCTCATCTTCTGCTCGCCGCAGCAGCGGGAGCGCTTCGTCGACCCGCTCGTCAGCGGCCGCGCTACCTCACTGCACGGTGTCACCGAGCCGCAGGCCGGCTCCAACTTCTTTGACTTCACGACGCGAGCCGAGCGCCGCCCCGACGGCACCTGGGAGCTCAACGGCCACAAGGCCTTCATCACCAATGTCTTCGAGGCCGACATCGCGCATGTGTTGTGCGTCACCGACTCGGCCGCCGGCAAGCGCGGCTTCACCTACTTTCAGTTCGAGACCGCCCCCGCGAAGGCGGCCGGCACGATGCGCCTCGGCAAGACGTTCCAGACGATGTGGGGCGACGGCATCACCGGCGAGTTCGTGCTCGACGGTCTGGTGCTCACCGATGAGAACGTCCTGGGCGAGGTCGGCGGCGCGTTCGAGATCTCGATGACGTCGATCAACTGGACGCGCATGCGCCGCGCCGGCATGTGCTCCGGCTGGGGAACGTTCCTCATCGAAGCGACGCTCGAGCGCGCGAAGAGCCGCATCGTCGGCGGCAAGCCGCTGGGCTCCAACCAGGGGATCCAGTGGCTGATCGCCGACATGTGGAACGACTGGTTCACGACCCGCGCGATGTCGCTCGCCGTGACCTGGGAGGTTGACAACCCCGGGCCGTGGTGGAAGACCGAGCGCTCGAAGGACGAGGTGCGCAAGATCTGCGCGCTCAAGCTCCAGAACGACGAGGCGTTCTACCGCATCGCCGACCGCGCCGTGCAGGTGCACGGGGCCGCCGGGATGATGCGAGACTCCGCCGTCAACAAGCTCTTCCTGATCGCCCGTAACCTGCGCGTGCCCGGCGGCTCCGACGAGGTACAGCGCTCGACTATCGCCCAGACCCTGGGCCTCTAGAAAGGCAGGTAGCACCATGTGGAAGGTCGTTGTCCTCGTCCCGTTCGCCCTCGACGCGGAGGGCATGCAGAACCGCAAGGATCAGCTGAACGCGGTCACGCTCGGTCCCGACATCCAATTCGACTTCCGGCCGGTCAAGGCCGGGCCCGACCTCTACGACTCGTGGCACGACCTCGCCATGGCGGACGTATCGATGTTCGAGGCCGGCTGCACGGCGCAGGCCGACGGCTATGACGCCCTCTGCATCGACACGATGAGCGACTCCGGCGCAAACGCGCTGCGCTCGGTGCTCGACATCCCGGTGATCTCGCCGGCGCGCACCACGTTTAGCCTGATGCTGATGCTCGGCAACAAGTTCGGGGTGCTCACGCAGTGGGATCCGTGGAAGAAGCTCTACACGAAGGCCGCCTCCGAGATGAACCTGCAGAACCACCTCGTCGGCGTCGAGTCGATCAACACGCCGCCGGATGTGCGCAACCTGCTTGGCGGCAAGGAGGAGGTCGTCTTTCCGAAGCTCCGTGAGGCCGGCCTGCGGCTGGTCGAGAAGGGCGCCGAGGCGATCGTGCTTGGCTCGACGACGATGCACCAGTCGGCCGCGTACCTCGCCGAGAACCTGCCGGTGCCGGTGATCAACCCGGGCCCGACGACGTACAAGATCGCCGAGGCGCTGCTGTCGCTGAAGCTGACGCACAGCCGCATCTCCTTCCCGAAGCCGCATAGCGAGAAGCTGGGGATGCTGCACGCGATGCAGGACGGCGCAGCCGCCTGGGCTGAGAAGAACAGCTAGATGGCCGGGCTGCTCCCGCTCGCCGACGTCCGCATCGTCTCGGTCGAGCAGTTCGGCGCGGGCCCGTGGGCCACGCTCCAGCTCGCCGACCTGGGCGCGGAGATCATCAAGATCGAGGACCCGGGCTCGGGCGGCGACGTCAGCCGCTACGTGCCGCCGTTCCAGGAGGGCGAGGACTCGCTCTTCTTCGAGACCTTCAACCGCAACAAGAAGTCGGTCTCGCTCGATCTCAAGCACCCGCAGGCGAAGGAGGTCTTCCACGACCTCGTGCGCAACGCCGACGCGGTGTATTCGAACCTCCGCGGCGACCAGCCGCTGAAGCTCGGGCTGACCTACGCGCAGTTGAAAGACGTCAACCCGCGGATCGTCTGCTGCTCGCTGTCGGGGTTCGGCATGACGGGGCCGCGGGCGAACGAGGGCGGCTACGACTACATGATGCAGGGGCTCGCCGGGTGGCAGTCGCTCACCGGCGAGCCCGGCGGGCCGCCCACCAAGTCGGGCCTGTCGCTCGTCGATCTCTCCGGCGGCTACGCCTCGGCGATCGCCGTGCTCGGCGGGATCTGGCGGGCCCGGCGCGACGGCGTGGGCTGCGACGCCGACGTCTCCCTGTTCGAGACTGCGCTGCACGAGCTGGTGTACATCGGCCCCTGGGCGGCCACGCATGGCTACGTGCCCGAGCGCATGCCGAACTCGGCCCATCCGTCGATCGTCCCGTTCCAGAACTTCAAGGCGGCCGACGGCTGGTTCGTGGTCGCGGCCGCCAAGCAGAAGTTCTGGGAGCGGCTCTGCGACGTCGTCGGCCGGCCGGAGCTGAACGCCGACCCGCGCTTCGCGACGACGGCCGGGCGGCACGAGCACCGCACGACGCTGCTGCCCATCCTCGACGAGGTGTTCGCGGCCCGCACCGTCGACGAGTGGATCAAGCTGCTCGTGGACGCGGGCATCCCGTCGGCGCGGATCAACACCGTGCTCGAGGCGCTCGAGGATCCGCAGACCATCGCCCGTGAGGACGTCGTCGAGCACGACCACCCGACGCTGGGCCGGGTGCGCACGATCGCCTCGCCGCTGCGTCTGTCCGGCGAGGACGGCCAGGAGCTGCGGGCCCAGCCGCCGGTGCGCGGCCCCTTCCGCGGCGAGCACACCGACGCCGTGCTCAGCGAGTACTGCGGCTACTCGGCGGAGCGGCTGGAGGCGCTGCGGGCGGCGGGGGTGTTCGGGTAGCGAACCTGGCGGCGGTCACCGTCCCGGAAGGTGAAAAACTACCTCGGGAAGCGTTTCTTCATATTGCAAAGTGACGTTACTTCACGAACGGTAGTCGCTTTACTTCGTATAGCGCAAACTGCTACGGTGGTCTCTGATGGCTACCGAGTCCCGCAAGCGACCGCCCGCGCCCGAGCCCGACTGGGAGCTCGTCTACAAGCGCAACCCCGTCGAGCGCATCAAGCGCGACAAGAGCCCGCTGGGCATCCGCGAGGAGCTGCCGGCCCTGATCGCGCTCGGCTACGAGTCGGTGCCAGAGGAGGACATCGTCCGCCTCCAGTGGTGGGGCCTCTACCACGACAAGCCGAAGATCGGGCGCTTCATGTTGCGCATCAAGCTGCCCGCCGGCGAAGTCTCGCCGAGCCAGCTGCGTGCGATCGGCGAGGTGTCGGAGAAGCACGGCCGCGGCGACGCCGAGCTGGCAACCCGCCAGAATGTGCAGCTGCACTGGCTCGAGCTCGCCTCGCTGCCCGACGTGTTCGCCGACCTCGATGCCGCCGATCTCAACACGGCCGGCGGCTGCGGCGACACGGTGCGCAACATCACCGGCTGCCCGGTGGCAGGCCTCGGCCACGGCGAGCTGTTCGACGCGAGCGATGTCGTCCGGCAGGCCGCCGGCTTCTTCTACGGCAACCCCGACTACGTCGACCTGCCGCGCAAGCACAAGATCACGATCTCGGCCTGCGCGCACCAGTGCAACGCGCCCGAGATCAACTGCATCGCCCTGATCGGCCAGATCGTGGACGGGCGCGAAGGCTTCTCGGTGAGCGTCGGCGGCGGCCTCTCGTCGGTGCCGCGGCTGGCCCGCGACATGGGCGTCTTCGTGCCGAAAGACGAGGCGGTCGAGGTGCTCGCAGCGATCCTCGACGCCTGGAAGACCGACCTCCGCTACCGCGTCTCGCGCGTCAAGGCGCGCCTCAAGTTCATGATCGACGACATCGGCCCCGAGGGGATGCGCGAGCGCGTCGAGAAGCTGCTCGGCCGCACGCTCGAGGCCTTCACGCCGCCGCCCGCGCCGCGCCCGATCGACCACATGGGCATCACGCCGCAGTCGCAGCCCGGCCTCACCACGATCGGCGTGCCGGTGCACCTCGGCCTCATCTCCGGCCGTCAGCTGCAGCAGGTTGCCGACCTCGCCGACTCGCTCGGGGCCGGCCTGCGCATCACGCGCCAGCAGAACTTCCTGCTCGTGGATGTCCCCGCCGAGCGGGTGGAGCACACCATCGCGCGCGTCGAGGAGATCGGCTTCTCGCTCCGCGTCAACAAGCTGCGCGCCAACGGCATCGCCTGCACCGGCGAGCCGCACTGCAACTTCTCGGTCGCCGAGACGAAGGGGCGCCTCGGCCCGCTCATCGACAAGCTCGAGGAGCGCTTCGGCGACAGCATCGGCGACCTCCGCCTGCAGCTCGACGGCTGCCCGCACGCGTGCGCCCAGCACTGGATCGCCGACCTCGGCTTCCAGGGCACCACGGCCCGCGACGAGAGCGGCGCCCGCCGCCAGGCCTACGACATCTTCGTGCGCGGCGGCCTCGGCCCCGATGCCGCGATCGGCCGCCCGCTGTTCCGCCGCATCCTCAGCGCGGAGCTGGACGCGCCCGTTCAGGGCCTCATCCAGGGCTGGCTCGACGGGCGCACGGACGGCGAGACCTTCAAGGCGTTCTGCGACCGCAAGACCGACGACGAGCTGGGCGTGCTCGCGGGCGTGGAGCCCGCACGCAGCCGCCGCGACGATGACGAGTAGGAGGGACGACGAGATGAGCATCGAGATCATCGACGAGCTGGAGGCGGGCGAGCTCGCCGTCGAGTTCGAGGGGCTGGAGCCGTGGGACGTGCTCGAGTGGGCGATCGACCGCTTCGGCAAGCGCATCGCCGTCTCGGTGGCGCTGCAGGCCGACGACGTCGTCCTCATCGACATGGCGTACGCCATCGACCCGACCGTGCAGGTGTTCACCGTCGACACGGGGCGGCTGCCGCAGGAGAGCTTCGAGCTGATCGAGCAGCTCCGCGCGCGCTACCCCGGCCTCAACCTCGACATCCTCATGCCCGACCCGGTGCCGGTGCAGCGCCTGATCAACCTCCACGGGCCGAACCTGATGTACACCTCGATTGAGAACCGCTTGCAGTGCTGCTCGACGCGCAAGGTTGTGCCGCTCCAGCGCAAGCTGGCGACCCTTGACGCCTGGGTCACCGGCCTCCGCCGCGACCAGTGGGCGACGCGCACCAACATCCGCAAGCTCGAGGTCGACCACGACCACGGCGGCGTCGTCAAGCTCAACCCGCTCGCCGAGTGGGTCGAGGACGAGGTCTGGGACTACATCCGCGAGCACGACCTGCCGGTGCACCCGCTGTACGCGCAGGGCTACACCTCGATCGGCTGCGCGCCCTGCACCAGGGCGATCCAGCCCGGCGAGGAGAAGCGCGCAGGCCGCTGGTGGTGGGAGTCGGGAGCGCCCAAGGAGTGCGGCATGCACTGCGCGATCGAGACCGGCGGCTTCGAGCACCAGGTCGCGGCGATCGTCGGGGAGGGAGCGCAGTGAGCGCCGCGGCCCCGGAGACGGCGGCGCCCGCTGCGGCGCCCGCGGCGGCGCCGGTTCCGGTTCCGGCTGCGGCCCCCGCCCCCGCCCCCGCCCCCGCCCCGGTCAAGCTCACGGGCGAGGCCCGCGAGGTTGCACTCGCCGAAGCGCAGCACGTCCTGGCCGCGGGGCAGGACCCGCGCCGCCGCGAGCGGCTCGCCGAGCTGATCGCCGACGTCGACGAGGGTGCCGTCGCCGGCGACTCCGCGCAGGCGCTCGAGGAAGTGCTCGAGCTCGGCCTCGTGTCGGGGCGGCTGCGCGCCGTCTACGGCCCCGAGGGTGAGCAGGCCGCGCTCAGGACGTTCCGCAAGCTGCCGCTCGGCAAGGAGCTGGCCGACGGCGCCCGCGAGATCACCGGCGCGTTGCAGACGCTGGTCGGCCGCGAGCTCGAGAAGGTGGCGATCTCGTCGGTCGGGCCGGGCGCCTACGTCGTGACGCTCGCTGCCGACGGAATCGAGCTGTCGGTACGCCTCGACCGGCAGGGCGCCCGGCTCAACACGGTCGCGATCTAGGAGCGAGGGTGGACGACCACGCCATCTTCGCGGGCGAGGGCCCGGGCTCGGCGGAGGCCGGCGCCGTCCGCGAGAAGCGTTTCTACATGGCCTGCCTCGACCTGGAAGGGCGGGACTGCCTCGTCGTCGGTGCCGGCCCGGTCGGTCTCGAGAAGATCGAAGGGCTGCTCGACGCAAACGCCAACGTCACCGTCATCTCACCGGCGGCGATCCCGGCGGTGCAAGAGCTCCGGCTCACCTGGATCCAGCGCGAGTACGAGTCGGCCGACCTCGAGGGCCGCTTCCTCGTTGTCGCCGCGACGAACGTCCCTGCGGTCAACCGCCAGGTCTACGAGGACGCCGAGCGGCGCGCACTGCTCTGCAACGTGGCCGACGTTCCCGACCTCTGCAACTTCATTCTGCCGGCGGTGCTGCGGCGTGACCCGATCATGATCGGCATCTCCACAGGCGGCGCGTCACCCGCGCTGGCCCAGCGGCTACGCCGCGATATCGGGCGGATCGTCGGGCCCGAGCACCAGGCGCTCGCCCTCGAGCTGCGGCGGCTGCGGCCGTGGGCGAAAGAGGAGCTCGCCACGTACGAGGAGCGCAAGGTGTTTTTCCAGCAGGCGGTCGAGAAGGCGCTCGGATGAGCGTCGCCCTCGTCGGCGCCGGCCCCGGCGACCCCGATCTGATCACCCGCCGCGGCCTCCGGCTGATCCAGGAGTGCCAGGTACTCGTCTACGACCGTCTCGTCGGCCCCGAGCTGGTCGCGGAGGCGCCGGTGGACGCGATCCTCGTCGACCGCGACGGCATCGACCAGGACGAGGTCAACGACCTGCTCGTCGACTACGGCCGGCTCGGTCTACGCGTCGTCCGGCTGAAGGGCGGCGACCCGTTCGTGTTCGGTCGCGGCGGCGAGGAGGCGCTCGTGCTGCGCGCTGCCGGCATCGAGGTGGAGGTGGTTCCGGGCGTGTCGTCGTTTGCCGCGGTGCCCGCGGCCGCCGGCATCCCGGTCACGCATCGCGGCCTGTCACAGGAGGCGACGATCGTGATGGGCCATGACGCCGACCTCGACTACGCGCGGCTGGCGGCCAACCCTGGGACGCTCGTCGTCTTCATGGGCGCGCGCAGCCTGCCACGCATCGCCGAGGGCCTGCTCGCCGCCGGTAAGCACCCCGACACGCCCGCCGCCGTCATCGCCAACGGCACCCGCGGCGATCAGGAGGTCGTCACGTCCGTGCTCTCGGAGATCGCGGAGGCGGCCGCCGGTGTGCCGACGCCGGCGTTGATCGTGATCGGCGAGGTCGTCGCGCTGGCCGGCGCGATCGGCCCGGCGCAGCGCCACTACGGCGCGGCCGTGGCGCTCGGCGCCCGCATCTTCTAGGCTTCCGGGCGTCCCGGGGCGGACGGCCAGGTCGGCGCTCGCTATCCCGGCGCCGGCTACGCCTTCGCCGGCACGCCCTCGACCAGCACCAGGTCGGTGTCGCAGCAGCCCTGACGGAGCTGTGCGAGCGGCTGGTAG
>JANXXF010000168.1 GCA_025350775.1 Actinomycetes bacterium | reverse complement strand
GCGGCGGCGTCAAGGTCGCGCGCAAGGGCATCGGCCGCTTCAAGCTGACGGTTACCGGGCGCGCCGCCCACGCGGGCACCCAGCCCAGCCCCGGCATCAGCGCGATCGAGGAGCTTGCCCGCCAGGTCGTGCGCCTGCACGGCCTCGCCGACCTCACTCGTGGCATCTCGGTCAACGTCGGCGTCATCCGTGGCGGCACCGCCGAGAACGTGATCGCCGAGCGGGCGGAGGCGCAGGTCGACGTGCGCATCACTCGCGCCGACCACGCCGCCGAGCTGGAGGCTGCGCTGCGCGGGCTCGAGCCGTCGCTCGCCGGGGCCTGTCACGAGTGGAGCGGCGAGTGGACCCGGCCGCCGCTCGAGGCGTCCGCCGGGTCGGCGCTGCTGTTCGCGGCGGCCTCGCGGCATGCTCGCAGCCTGGGGCTGGCCCTCGCGCAGGGCGGCTCGGGCGGCGGCTCCGACGGCAACCTCATCGGCGCGCTTGGCGTGCCGGTGCTGGACGGGCTCGGCCCCGACGGCGGCGGCGCCCACGCCGAGACCGAGCACGTGCTGCTGGCCTCCATCCCCGAGCGGGCGCGACTGCTGGCGCTGCTGCTCGCCGACCCGGGTGTGCCGTGACCAGGTGGAAGGTGCACGGCGAGCGCGTCGCCTACTCCAGCAAGTGGCTGCGCGTGGTGCTCAAGGAGGTCGAGCTGCCGTCGGGCGCCCGCTTCGACGCGCACACGATCGATCTGCCGGCCGACGCTGCCGGCGTCGTCGTCTGCGATCCCGGGCGCGGCGTCCTGCTGTGCTGGCAGCACCGGCTGGCGCGGGACGCCTGGGGCTGGGAGATCCCGGCCGGCCGTCGCGACCCGGGCGAGTCGCCCGAGCAGACGGCAGCCCGCGAGACGCTGGAGGAGACCGGCTGGCGCCCGGGCCCACTCACCCCGCTCGGCCGCTACTGCCCGCTCGCGATCTCGGGACACAGCTTCAATCTCTTCGTCGCCGCCGGCGCCGCCTACGAGCGGGAGCCCGACCCGGACGAGATCGCCCGCGTCGAGTGGATGCCGTTCGTCGAGGTGCGGCGCATGGCGCTAGCGGGGGAGATCGTCGACGGCCTCTCGCTCACCGCGTTGCTCTGGGCGATGGCCGCCGGGCACGTGTAAGAGCTCATTTCAGAATGAGCGCCGTCCGCTGCTCGCCCGGATCGTCCTTCGGCTCGCAGTCCGGCCTCGGCGCGCCGCCGAGGAGGCCGAAACCCGCGGCGGGAGCGCTGCCGTCCGGCAAACCTCGAGCGCCGATCCGCCGTAGTTGATTCCCGCTTCGGGAGTGGATACGTTCACCTGCGTGATCTCAACCTGGATCCACCGTTTTTCGCGGGCGTTGCAACTCGTCCAAACTGCCAGGCCGCTCCCCGACGGGGTTTCGTCCCCTCCGCCAGCGGCGGCGGGGCCTGCACCCGGCCGGTGCGCTCCACGCTGGAGCCTCCGCAACGGGCCACCGGCCCGCCCCGTACGGCCCCAACGCGTCCTGACAGCCCGGACGAGCGCCCCGCGATCACGAACAACGGTGGATCCAGGCTCGACGGTCGCCACCTGCTGCGCGGACAGAACCGGTTGAGCTTCGAGGGCTCACCCGCTCTGCGGCGGATCGGCGTCGACGTCGGAGGCACCTTCACGGACGTGTTCGTCTGGGACGAGGCGACGAGCCGGGCGACGGTGCACAAGCTTCCGAGCACACCGGCCGACCCATCGGCCGCCGCGCTGCAGGGCGTGCTGGAGGCTGCCGAGCAGGCCGGACTCTCGCTGGCCGAGATCGACCAGGTTTTCCACGGAACGACCCTGGCGACGAACATCGTGCTGCAGCACAACGGTGCGCGCGTCGGCTTCATCACCACTCTCGGATACCGCGACATCCTCCATACCGCGCGCCACAAGAAGCCGCACGCGTTCAGCATCTACCAGGACCTGCCGTGGCAGTCGCACCCGATCGTGCCGCGCCGCTATCGGCTGCCGGTAGCTGGGCGCATCGGCTCCACCGGCGAGGAGCTCGTTCCGCTCGACGAACAGGCGGTAGAGCAGGCGGCAGTGCGGCTGCGCGACGCCGGCGTCGACGCAATCGCCATCGGCTTTCTCTTCTCCTTCCTCGAGCCTCGGCACGAGCAGCGCGCAAAGGAGATCTGCGAACGGGTCGCGCCGGGTCTCTTCGTCTGCACCAGCGCGGAGGTCCTGCCACAGTTCCGGGAGTACGAGCGGTTTTCGACAACGACACTGAACGCGTATGTCGGGCCCGCCGTCAAGGCCTACATCGGCCGCATGGACGAGTCGCTGCGAACGGCCGGCGTCGGTACGGAGCTCCACCTGATGAACTCCGCGGGCGGTGTGATGACCGCGGACGGCGCGGCCGAACGGCCCGCAGCGCTGTTGATGTCAGGTCCTGTGGCGGGTGTGCTCGGTGGTGTCTGGGCGGGCAGGCTGAGCGGTCTCGACAGCGTCATCACCCTCGATGTCGGAGGTACCTCGGCGGACATCGGCGTCGCACCCCACGGCGAGCTGCGGATGAAGCACATTCTCGACTCCTCCGTCGCCGGCTATCACACGATGATGCCGACGGCCGACTGCGACACCATCGGCGCGGGCGGTGGCAGCATCGCGTTCGTCGACGAGGGCGGCGTCCTCCGCGTCGGGCCGCGTAGTGCCGGCGCCGACCCCGGCCCGGCCTGCTACCGGCGTGGCGGCCTCGAGCCGACGGTGACGGACGCGAAGCTCGTGCTCGGGCAATTGCTCCCGGACGGCCTGCTCGGCGGCGCGATTCCGCTCGACCGATCGCTCGCAGCCGCCGCGATCGAGGAGCACGTCGCGCGGCCGCTCGGACTGTCGATCGAGGAGGCGGCGCTCGGCATCGTCGAGATCGTGACCGAGAACATGGTGGCGGCGATCACTGCGAACAGCACGAGCAAGGGGCTCGACCCACGCGACTTCAGCCTCGTCGCCGTCGGCGGCGCCGGGCCGCTGTTCGGCTGCGACATTGCCGCCCGCATGGAGATCCCGCTGGTGCTGATCCCGCCGCATCCGGGCCTGACCGCCGCGCTCGGCCTGCTCGCCAGCGATGTCGTCTATGAATACGGCACGACCGTGCTGCGCGGCGATCGCGCGGTCGGTGTCAGCGAGCTGGCTGCCGAGTACGCGCGGCTCGAGGCCGAGGCGGACGCGCGCTTCGACAGCGACGGCGTCCCGGCAGAGCGGCGGCGCCTGCAGCGGGCCGCGGACTGCCGCTACGAGGGGCAAGGCTACGAGCTGCGGGTCGAGTGCCCGGAAGGCACAGTCGACGAGGCCTGGCTGGAGGCCGTGCTGACGCGCTTCCACGAGGTACACGAGCGCGAGTACTACCGCTCGGCGAGCGACCGCCCGGTGCAGGTCGTAAACGTCCGGGTACGCGGGATCGGCCTCGTCCGTGAGCTTGATTGGCCCGAGCTCGAACGGACGGAGCCCGCGTCGCCGGAGGCAGTGCAGCGCGCCTGGTTCCGTGTCGACGGCACCGCGACGGAGCTGGCGACGCCCTTCTACCAGCGCGACGAGCTCGGGCGCGGCCAGATCATCGAGGGGCCGGCCGTGATTCGCCAGTTCGAGACGACGACGGTGATCCCGCCCGGCTGCACCGCGACGGTCGACCGCTACGGCAGCCTGCTCGCCGAGGTCGCCGCCGCGACCACACGCCCGGCGCAGGCCACCGCCGGTGATCGTCGCCTGCGCGAGCGCGACCCAGTCACCTTCCAGGTGCTCGGCGGCGCGTTCGACGCAATCGCCCAGGAGATGGCCGCGGTGCAGATCCGCATGTCGTACTCCGGCATCATCCGCGAGTCCGAGGACATGGGTGCCGGCATCTTCGATCGCACCGGCCGGGAGATCTGCGAGAGCCACACGAGCCCGATGCACATCGGTTCGCTCCCGTGGTACATCCGCGGCGTCCGGCAGACGTGGGAGGACGACTTTCAGGAGGGTGACGTCGTCCTGCACAACCATCCGTACAAGGGCGCCTCGCACTCGCCCGACGCGGCGATCATGATGCCGATCTTCTGGGAGGGAGAGCTCATCGCCTTCTCCGCCGTGACCGGCCACATGCTCGACCTTGGCGGCGCTGCACCCGGTCTGAATATGGATGTCGTCGACGTCTGGGCCGAGAACAAGCTCTACGACGGCCTCAAGATCTACGAGGCGGGGAAGCTGAACACGGAGCTCTGGCGGCACATTCTCCAGAACACCCGCGTGCCTGTCGAGAACCGCGGCGACTTCGAAGCGATGATTGCGGCCTGCGGTGTCGGCAAGGCGCGGTTCCTCGCCCTGCTCGAGCGCTACGGGAGGGAGATCGTCTTCGAGGCGGCCGAGGAGTGGATGGACTACTCCGAGCTGATGCTCCGGCGCGAGATCGAGAAGATCCCGGACGGGACCTACCGGTCGCCGACCGGCTGGCTCGACGACAACGGCCGTGACCGCGGCAAGCCGCTGCGACTCGAGTGCGCCGTGACGGTGGCCGGCTCGGAGATCACGATCGACCTGACCGGGAGCGAGCAGGAGAGCCCGACGAGCTACAACGCCCCGTTCGAGGGCGGCACCCAGGTGGCGGCCTACTACATCGTGCGCACGATCCTGCTCGACGACGCGATCTACCCCGTCCACGTGCCGCAGAACGAGGGCATCTTCCGGCCCATCAAAGTCATCGCGCCGCTCGGGACGATCTACAACCCGTCGTTCCCGCGCGCGTGCTCCGGTCGCTTCATGAAGTGCGAGCGGATCTGCGACAACGTTGTGCTCGCACTCTCGGAGCCGCTCCCCGAGCGTACGGGCGCCGGCAACGGAGCCGTCTGCCACGCGATCGCCTACAGCGGCTTTCAGGCCGAGCGCGGGCAGTACTGGGTCTACATCGAGATCAACGAGTCGTCGTACGGAGGCCGCTTCGGCAAGGATGGGCTCGACTCGGTCGACTCCCTGCTCGTGAACACGCGCAACAACCCGATCGAGGAGCTGGAGATGCGCTACCCGCTCCGGGTCGAGACCTATGAGCTGCGCAGCGAGCCGCCGGCGGCCGGCCGCTGGCGCGGCGGGATCGGCATCGTCCGCGAGACGCGTTTCCTCGAGCCGGGCTACGTCTCGTCCGAGGCCGACCGGCACTTCGATCCGCCGCGCGGCGTGTACGGCGGCCAGCCGGGGGTCGTTGCGACGATGGCGCGCAAGCACGAGGGCACGCTGCCGGAGACGCTGCCTGCGCTCTTGACCGGCGTCGAGTTCGCTCCCGGCGACGTGCTGCGGATCGTGACGCCCTCCTCCGGCGGCTACGGCGACCCGCTCGAGCGCGATCCCGACGCGGTGGCGCGCGACGTCATCGACGAGTTCCTGACGGCCGACCAGGCGCGCGCGGACTACGCCGTCGTGCTGAACGGCGATGGTAGCGTCGACGAGGCTGCGACGATCAGTGAGCGACGCTCGCGCACTGCCGGATGACGACGTCCATCGCCGGACTGACGGTCGACACGCGCGCCCTCGCCGACGGTGAGTCGATCGAGGAGCGCGTATTCGCAACGGTGCGCGCGGCGCTCGAGCAGGCCGAGGTGGAGCGCTCCCAGATCGACGCGGTTGTGATCGCCGCCGACGACGTCGCCGATGGGCGATCGATCACGACGATGCTGCACGCGACGGCCGCAGGCGCACACTTCAAAGACGAGATCCGGACGACAAACGGATCGCTGACTGCCCTTGGGCTTGCCTCGCTGCGCGTCCAGGCCGGGCTCGCGCGCCAGGTCATCGTCGCTGGCTGGTGGCTCCCCCATGCGGACGCCGAGAGCATCGCAGCGGTATCGCTCGACGCGGGGTACGGCCGGCTGGTCGCGGTGCGGGAGCGGCTCGTGGCCGCACCGGCGGGTGCAGGCAGCGCGGCGTGCATCGTGCGCGCGGCGTGCGCCGGCAGCGCGGGTAGCGGCGACGGGCTTACCCTCGACGGCTTCTGCTTCGGCCAGGCCGACTACCATGCCTGGCTCGCGGGCGACGGCGAGCCTGCGGCGGCGCTCGGACGGCTCGGGCGCGAGCTCGCGGAGCGCTGCGCGCCGTTCGCTCAGGCTGACACGGCGGTCTCCGTCGCGCCGGGTGACTGGGAGCCGTTCTTCGACGGCGCCGGGCTCAGCGGTGCGCGGCGGCTGCCAGTGGGCGCAGCGCACCACGGCCTCGTCGACGGCCTCGCCCGCCTCGCCGCCGCGCAACTGCTCCCCGGCGAGCGGCTCGTCGTCGCAACGACGGGCGATCCCGCCTTCCTTCAGGTCGAGGCCGTGTCCGTCTCCCATGCGTAGGGTCGCCATCACCGGCGCCGGTCAGACCGTGCACGCCTCGCGTCGGCCGGATGTCACGCTCGGCGAGCTCTGCCTCGAGGCAATTGTGCCGGCGGTCGGGGAGAGCGGGCTTGCCTGGGACGAGGTCGACGCCGTCGTCTTCGGCTGCGGCCCCGATCTGCTCCAGGGCGTGCGCAACGCTTACCTCCCCGAGCTCGTGCCGCTGCTCGGGGCAGCGAAGCCGATGCTGCGGATCCACACGGGCGGCGCCACCGGCGGCTCGCTCTTCCAGGCCGGCGCTACCCTCGTCGCCTCCGGCTGGGCCCGCGCCGTCCTCGTCGTCGGGGCCGAGAAGGCGAGCGAGCCGGGCGACGTGCAGGCGGTGCTGAACACGATGTGGAATCCGCTCTTCGAGCAGCCGATCGGCCTGAACGCGATCAACATGCTCGCGCTCCAGAGCGTCCGCCAAATGCACGTGCACGGCTATACCCTCGAGCACTTCGCGGAAGTTACAGCGAAGAATCGACGGGGCGGCGTGCGGAACCCGTTTGCGCAGCTCCGCCAGGAGGTCACGGTGGCCGAGGTGCTCGCCTCGGAGGTGATCGCGTGGCCGATCAAGGCGCTCGAATGCTGCCCGCGCTCGGACGGCGCGTGCGCCCTGGTCCTCGTCGGCGACGAGCTCGCCGGTCGCGCGCCGGCGCCGGTCCGGCTGCGCGGCATGGCCGAGTGCACCGACTCGATGTACATCGGCGACCGCCTCGGCGACTCGCTGAGCGAGTACATCGACGCAACGACCCTGCGCGCGGCCGCCCACGATGCGTACCGGCAGGCCGGGATCGGCTCGCCGTTCGACGAGATCGACGTGGCCGAGATCTACTCGCCGTTCCCATCCGCGGAGATGAAGGCGTGTGAGGCTGTCGGCTTCTGCGAGCGCGGTGAGGCGGATCGGCTCGTCGAGACAGGCGCCCTCGAGCTCGGTGGCGTGCTGCCGGTGAATCCCTCCGGCGGGCCGATGTGCGCCAACCCGATCGGCGCCACGGGGCTCGTGCGCATCGCCGAGTGCGTCGAACAGCTGCGCGGCACCGCCGGCGCACACCAGGTCGACGGCGCCGCGCGCGCGATCGCAACCAGCTCCGGGGGCTCGTCCCAGTTCTACACTGTCGCCGTCTTCGGAAAGGAAGCGCCGTGACACTTCGGCCCGTCGAAGTCAGAGGCCACCTGGCGCTCGAGGAGCACTGGGACCTGCGCCATCGCCACGCCCTTGGCCGCGCCGGCGAAGCATTTGCACGCGGTGTCGAGCGGGGCGCAATCGTCGCGGCGCGCTGCGCGGGCTGTAGACGCGTGCTGCTACCGCCGCGTGTGTTCTGCGAGCGCTGCTTCTGCGACACCGAGCTCTTCGACTTCGAGTCGCGCGAGGGCGAGCTGCTCAGCTTCACGGTCGTGCGCATGCCGTTTGCCGGCTCGCCGCCAACGCCGTTCGGCATCGCCTATGCGCGGCTCGACGGCTCCGACACGGCGCTCGGCGCGCTCGTAGAGATCGACCCCGACCAGGCGGACGGCGGCCTCGCGATCGGCACGCGGGTCGAGCTGGCGATCCTGGATTCAGGCTTCGGGATGGAGCGGCTGCGCTACCGGCCGGTGCGGTGACGCGCTACGAGCCGCCGCGCCTCGACGATCCCGAGGCACTCGCCGCCGGAACGCTCGTTCACGCGCTCGAGCAGCGCGCCCGCGCGGAGGAGGCGACGCCTTTCGTCTCCTTCGACGAGCGCCCACCGCTCACGGCAGCCGACCTCCTCTCCCTGGTGCGGCGGTTCTCCGCCGCGCTCGAGGTGGCGCGCGGTAGCCGGGTGCTGGTGTGCCTGGACAACTCGCCCGAGTTCGTCGTCGCCTGGTTGGGCAGCGGCCACGCCGGCGCGACGATGGTGCCCGTGGTCCCGCGTGCGGGCCTGCGCGCGTATGCACACGCGATCGAGTTGACCGAGCCGAGCCTCGCGATCGTCAACGCGGAGTCCCGCGCCAAGCTGGCGGAGACGCCCTTCGCAGGCACGGTCGTCGAGGTGGACGACGCCGCCGAAGGGCTGCTCTGCCCCGTCTTCGAGCGCCGCCTACTGGCGGCGGATGAGCGACAGGAGTGCCTCGCGCACGGCCTCGATGCGGCATCGATCATGTTCACGTCCGGCACGACTGGACCGCCCAAGGGCGTCCGCGTCGCACACCTCTGGTACATCTGGGCCTCGCTCGATGTCGCCGGCGCAATGGGCTACGGCGAGCGGGACACGCTCTTCACCTGCCTGCCGCTCGGACACGCGAACGCGCAGGACACGTCCTTCGGACCGGCTCTCCTGACCGGCGCCCGCGTCGCCTTCGACTCCGCCTTTCACGCCTCGACCTTCTGGCAACGCGTCGCCGCCGTGGGTGCGACGGCGTTCAACCTGATCGGCAACATGCCCGAGGTCCTGCTCAGCCGGTCATCACAGGAGTTCGTGCCGCACGGCGCGCGCCGAGCCTTCTCGGTGCCGGCGCTCGCGCACCAGCTCCAACCGTTCCGGGAGCGGTTCGGCGTCGAGCTCGTCGAGGGCTACGGCTCGACGGAGATTGGCGTCCCGGTCTTCCAGCGCCCCGGCGAGCAGCACGCAGGCGCCTGCGGACGGCCCCTGCCGGGGACAGAGCTTCGCATTGTCGGCGAGGATGGCCTGCCGGCGCGGCCGGGCGAGCGCGGCGAGATCTGCGCGTGGTCGCCGCGACCCGGCTCTGTCACCGACGGCTACTGGAACGACCCGGCGGCGACCGCACGGGCGTGGGTCAGCGGCTGGTTCCACACGGGCGACTTCGGCTTCTTCGACGACGACGGCTACCTCCATTTCGTCGGGCGGCTGAGCGACACGCTGCGCCTCAAGGGCGAGAACGTCTCCGCCTACGAGTTGGAGACCGTGATCCTCGAGCTGCCGGAGGTCGGAGAATGCGCCGTGGTAGCGCGGCGCCGGTCGGACGGCGACGATGACATCATCGCTTTCGTGGTGATGAATGGAGACTGTTCAGTCGACGAGGAAGGGATTCGCCGGCGCTGCCGCGTAGCCGTCGGCCCGCACGCGGCGCCCGCGGAGCTACGGGTCGTCGACGATCTTCCGCACACCGAGAGCGGCAAGGTCGCAAAGGGGCGGCTACGCGACCTCCTTGCGGCGGAGACCTCGTAGGGCGTCAGTGCTCGGCTAGCTGTCGAAGGTGGCGATCAGCGCCTCGGCGACGACCTTCAGCGGCCGCCCCGAGAGCTGGCTCGCCTTGCGCAGCCTGGCGAAGGCGTCTGCCTCGCTGAGACCTTCCTTCTTCATCAGGAGCCCCTTCGCCCGTTCGATCGACTTGCGTGCCGCCAGCGCCTCCTGGAGCGTGTCGACCTCCTCGCGCAGCGCGCTCAGCTCCGCGAAGCGTGCGCGTGCCGTCCGGATCGCCGGCAGCAGGTCGCCCTCGCGAAACGGCTTGACGAGGTAGCCGAACACGCCGGCCTCAACCGCGCGCGCGACGAGCTCATCGTGGCCGTACGCGGTGAGCATGACGATCGGGATCGGGCGCTCCTCGAGGATCGCACGCGCCGCTTCGATCCCGTCGAGTCGAGGCATCTTCACGTCGAGCACGGCGAGATCGGGAGCGCTGCTGCGTGCCAGCTCGACCGCCTCCTGGCCGTCGCGCGCCTCCGCGCAGACCTCGAAGCCGGCGGTCTCGAGCAGCGAGCGCAGATCGAGCCGGATGATCGTCTCGTCCTCGGCGATGAGGATGCGGAGCGGGCCGGGCGATTCGATCGAATTGCTCATCGTGTTAGCATGGTAACATGTGAGAACATTTAGGCGGCGGAGGCGGCGAAGACGACGATCCCGTCACGGTGAGCAGCGCAGCGACCCTCACGCCGCGACCCCGCACGCGGCTCGTCACCCCGCAGGAAACGTGACTTCGGCACGCAGCCCCCGGTCGCTGACGAAGACGAGGTCGCCACGCAGCTCGTCGCGGACGAGCGCCCTCACGATCGAAAGCCCGGTGCCCGCCCGGTCGCCATCCATGCCGGGCCCGTCGTCGGAGACGGCGAGCACGATCGCATCACCCCGCCGCGCGAGCTCGACCACGACCTCGCTGCCACCATGCTCTAGCGCGTTCTGCAGCAGCTCGCTGACGACGAGCGCGAGCGCCGTCGCAGTATGGCCGGCCAGCGAGACCTGCTCGAGTCGCGTCTCGACCGTCTTCCCCGCGCCGACCCCCTGCACGATCGTCGCGCGCAAGCGCTCGATCAGGTCGGCGAGGTCGACGACATCGTCATGGCGCTCGGTGAGCACCTCATGTACCGCCGCAATCGCCAGGATCCGGTTGACCGAGTCGCCGAGCGCACGCCGCGGGTCGACGTCGGTCGCGCGCGACTGGATGCGCAGCAGCGATGCCACGGTCTGCAGGTTGTTCTTCACCCG
>JANXXF010000166.1 GCA_025350775.1 Actinomycetes bacterium | reverse complement strand
CCCACCACGGGCGCACTCCCCCGTGCGTGGACGCGTGCAGCGAGGCGGGCGTGGCGCGTGTCGTCGCGGCCTCGCTCGACCCGAACCCGGAGGTCGGGGGCGGTCCGGCGCGCCTCGCCGCGCAGGGGATCGCCTTCGAGGTGGCACCCCGGGACAGCGCCGTCGCCGTCCGTGCCCGCCGGCAGAACGAGGCGTGGCGCACCTGGATCGTGAAGGGGCGCCCGTTCGTCACGCTCAAGTGCGCCGTCACGCTCGACGGGCGCGTCGCCGTGCCAGGCCGTCGCTGGGTGTCCGGCCCCGAGAGCCGCCTGCTGGTGCACGCCCTGCGCGCCGCCTCCGATGCGGTCGCGGCCGGCATGGGCACCGTCCGGCTGGAGAACCCGCGCCTCGACGCGCGCGACGTGCCGGTCGCCCGTCAGCCCCGTCGGCTCGCCTTCGGCCACGGGCCCCTGCCCGAGGGCTCCGAGCTGGAGCTCCGCTCCGGCCCGCTCGCCACCGAGCTGGCTGCGCTCGCCGCCGAGGACGTCCAGAGCCTGCTGCTGGAGGGCGGCCCCACCCTCGCCGCCGCGTTCCTCGCGGAGGGTCTCGTCGACAAGGTCATGCTCTTCGTCGCGCCGGTCATCGCGGGCAGCGGGCCGCCGCTCGTCGGCCCGCTCGGCGCGCCGATCGACCTCACCGGGCTCGAGGGGCGCCGCATCGGCGCCGACGTGCTGCTCACCGCGTACCTCAACGAGCCGTAGGCCGCGCCGGCACGAGTTCTAAGTACGCTTCAACTCGTGTTTACCGGCATCGTCAGGGAGCAGGGCCGCATCGCCTCGCTGGAGGGCGGAGCGAACGGCGTCCGTGTCGTCGTCGACGCGCCGGCCACCGCGCCCGGCATCGGCCTCGGCGACTCCGTCGCGATCAACGGCTGCTGTCTTACCGCGGTCGAGATCGGCGCCGCCACCATCGCCTTCGACGCCGTGCCGGAGACGCTCGCCCGCACCTCGCTCTCGCGTCTCGCGGCCGGCAGCGCCGTCAACCTCGAGCCTGCCCTGCGCGCCGGCGACCCGATGGGCGGCCACGTCGTCCAGGGCCACGTCGACGGGGTCGGCCGCGTCCGCTCGGTCACGCCCGAGGGCGAGGGCCGGCGGATCTGGTTCGACACGCCCGAGCCGGTGCTGCGCTACTGCGTCGAGAAGGGTTCGATCGCCATCGAGGGCGTCTCGCTGACGATCGCCGCGCTCGACGAGGCCGGTATCGCCGTCGCCCTGATCCCGCACACGCTCGTCGCCACCACCATCGGCTCGCTCGCCCCCGGCGACGAGGTGAACCTCGAGGCCGACGTGCTCGCGAAGTACGTCGAGCGCCTCGTCAATCGCACAGGCTGATGGCCCGGCTCGCCGTCGTCGGCCTCGGCAACATGGGCGGCCGCATCGCGCGGCGCCTCGCCGCCTGCGGCCACGACGTCATCGGCCTCGACGCGCGCGCCGGCCGCGCCGCGGAGTGGGGCGTGGTGGAGGCACCCGACCTCGCCGCCGCCGCGGCCACCGGGCTCGTGCTGCTCTCGCTGCCCAGCTCGCGCGAGGTCGAGGCGGTGGTGCTCGGCAAGGGCGGCCTGCTCGAGCACGCCGGGCCCGGCCTGACCGTCGTCGACCTCACCACCGCCGAGCCCGCCTCCACCCGGCGGCTGCACGCCGAGCTGGCCGCCCGCGGCGCCACCCTGCTCGACGCCGGCATCTCGGGAGGCCCGGGCCCCGCCGCCGACGGCACGCTGACTCTGATGGTCGGCGGTGACGCAGCCGCGCTCGAGCGCGTCCGGCCTGTCCTGGCCGCTGTCGGCTCGAAGCTCGTCCACCTCGGTGGCCCCGGCAACGGCCATGCCGCGAAGGCGGTCAACCACTTTCTCAACGCCATGAACCTCGCCGCCAGCGCCGAGGCGCTGGTCGTCGGCGTTGCCGCCGGGCTCGACGCCGCGGCGCTGCTCGAGGTGATCCAGGCGGCGAGCGGCCGCAACTTCGCCACCGAGGTGCGGCTGCCGAGAATCCTCGACGGCGACTACCAGGACGGGGCGCTCTCGTCGGCGCTGATGGTCAAGGATCTCGACGTCTACGCGGCGCTCGCCGCGGCCGTCGGCGCGTCCGCGACGCTCGTCGCGCCCGCCCGCGCGGTCTACGAGCTGGCGCTAGAGCAAGGCCTCGGCGACCAGGGTGCGAACCGCGTGGTCGATGTCGTCGGCGACCTCGCCGGCGGCATCCGGCTGCGGCGCTCAGCCCCCTGAGCTGCACGCCTCCGCGCGAGCGACCGCATGCGGGTTACGATTGCCGCGTGGCGTCGCCGATACCCGAGCCCGAGCTCTCGCCGTTCTCGACGGTCGAGGCTGCGATCGCCGACATCCGTGACGGCAAGATCGTCGTCATCGCCGATGCGCCCGATCGCGAGAGCGAGGGTGACCTGACCATCGCCGCGCAGTTCGCGACGCCGGAGGCCGTCAACTTCATGGCCTCGCACGGGCGCGGCCTGATCTGCCTCTGCCTCACCGAGGAGCGCTGCGACGAGCTCGACCTGACGATGATGACGGCGCGCAACCAGGCGCAGCACCAGACGGCCTTCACCGTCTCGATCGAGGCGCGCGAGGGCGTCACCACCGGCATCTCCGCCGCCGATCGCGCACACACCATCCAGGTCGCGATCGACCCGACCAAGTCCGGCCGCGACCTCGTCCAGCCCGGCCACGTCTTCCCGCTGCGCGCCACCGCCGGCGGCGTGCTCCAGCGCACCGGTCACACGGAGGCCGGCATCGACATGGCCCGGCTCGCCGGCCTGATCCCGGCCGCCGTCATCTGCGAGATCATGAACGAGGACGGGACGATGGCCCGGGTTCCCGACCTCGTGGAGTACTGCCAGAAGCACAACTTCAAGATGATCACGATCGCCGACCTGATCGAGTACCGGCGCCGCACCGAGAAGCTCGTGGAGCGGATGACCGAGGTGCGGATGCCCACCGCGCACGGCGACTTCACGATGATCGCGTTCCAGGAGACGCTCACCGGCAAGAACCACCTCGCGCTGGTCAAGGGCGACGTCGCCGGCAAGCCCAACGTGCTCGTGCGCGTCCACTCCGAGTGCATCACCGGCGACGTCTTCGGCTCGCAACGCTGCGACTGTGGCGAGCAGCTCGAGCTCGCGCTGGAGCGCATCGACGCCGAGGGCGAGGGCGTGCTGCTGTACATGTCCCAGGAGGGTCGCGGCATCGGGCTCATCAACAAGCTGCGCGCGTACCAGCTGCAGGAGGAAGGGCTCGACACCGTTGAGGCCAACCAGCGGCTCGGCTTCCCCGCCGACATGCGCGAGTACGGCATCGGCACGCAGATCCTCGCTGACCTCGGCCTCTCGTCGATCCGCATCCTCACCAACAACCCGCGCAAGATCGCCGGCATCGAGGGCTTCGGCCTGACCGTTGTCGAGCAGGTACCGATCGAGGTGCCGCCGAACGCCGAGAACGTCCACTACCTCAGCACGAAGCGCGACAAGCTTGGCCACCGGCTCCATCACCAGGACACCCGGTTCCAGTCGAAGCCCGACGACGAGTAGGGGCCTGAATGAGCGACCTGACGAACGAGCCCGAGGCCGTCAAGGCCGACGCACCCGGAATGGAGCCGGCCGCGGAAGCAGCCGTCGAGCCGCCTGCCGCCCGGCCTGCCGACCCGCCGGCCGAGCTGACCGCCGGCAGTCCCGACCAGCACGCCGGCGGCGATCTCACCGTCCCCGACGGCTACCAGGTGCTGGAGGGCGCCCCGGACGGCTTCCGTCGCGCCGTCGGCGTCGTCGTCAGCCGCTTCAACGGTGCGATCACGAGCCGCCTGCTGGCCTCCTGCCTCGCCGAGCTCGAGTCGCACGGCGTCTCCCGCGACGCCGTGCTGGTAATGCCGGTGCCGGGCGCATTCGAGCTGCCGCTCGCCGCGATGGCCCTCGCCAAGACGCGACGCTACGCCTGCGTCGTCGCCCTCGGCGTCATCATCCGCGGCGAGACCGCCCACTTCGACTTCGTGGCGAGCGAGGCTGCCAGCGGCCTCCAGCTCGCCGCCATCGAGACCGGCGTGCCGGTCGCCTTCGGCGTCCTCACCACCGAGAACGTGGCCCAGGCCGAGGCGCGTGTCGACAAGGGCGCCGAGGCCGCGCGCACCGCGCTCGAGATGGCCGATGTCTTCGCCCGCCTGCGGGCCGCGGCCGCCGGCGCCGCCGCGTCGCGCTAGCGGCGCGCTCGTCCGCCGCCCGTCCTTCGCCCGTGCCTCGCGATCTTCGGCTAGACTCCCCCGGCTGATGTCAAAGATCTGTGCAATCTGTGGAAAGAAGCCGTCGTTCGGCAACTCGCGCAGCCACTCGATGGTCGCGACTCGTCGGCGCTTCGATCCCAACCTCCAGCGTGTGCGGGCGCTCATCGACGGCAAGGCCGTCCGGGCGTACGTCTGCACTCGCTGCCTCAAGGCCGGCAAGGTCACGAAGGCCGTCTGAGCCGCGGGCAGGCTCCGGCTCCGCCGGCTGCCGCTCGTCGTTCGGATCGTCTGCTCGTGCGCCGTCCGCGCGACCGCATGCCGTTCTGCAGGCCGGGCTGTCCTCGCCGGTAGAGTCGTCGGCGTGACCGCCCAGCCCGTCCGCGTCGTCGTCGCCGAGGACAACGACGCGTTTCGCGAAACGCTCGAGCTGCTGCTCGGGCTGAGCGGAGCGATCACGGTGGTCGGGTCGGTCGGGGACGGCGAGGCGGCGGTCGAGGCGTGCGTCGCGCTCCGCCCGCAGGTCGTCGTGATGGACTACCGCCTGCCGGTGCTCGACGGTGTGCAGGCGACCGCTGCCATCCGCGTGGCCTGCCCCGCTGTCGCCGTCGTCGCCCTCACCGCCGAGGCAAGCCCGCGCGAGGTCGACGCCCTGTTCGCCGCCGGGGCCGTGGCGTGCCTGTCGAAGGACGAGCGGCTGGAGTCGATCGTCGAGGCGATCGCCGCCGCCGCCGCCGCCGTCGCCGTCGCTGCCGCCGCCGGGCACCGGTAGAGCGGCCGGCATGGAGAGCGCCGTCATCGTCCCCGTGCTGCAGGCGGACGGCCTGCTGCGGCCCTGGCGCGAACGCTGGCAGCCGGCCCCTCCGGTCGGCATCCCCGCGCATGTCACGCTCGCCTACCCGTTCCTCCCGGCCGACGAGCTCGGCACCGCTGCGCTGTCGGGGCTCAGCGCGATCTTCGGCGCGCAGCCGCCGTTCTCGGTCAGCCTGGACGGGATCGGGCGCTGGCCCGGCATCCTCTACCAATAGAAGCCGAGGGCGGGGTCTTCCACTTTTTGCCGCGCCTGCTCGCCGCCGTAGTAAGTGGCCGTCTGCTGCGAATAGACCATCGCTACGCGTGCCAGGGAC
>JANXXF010000162.1 GCA_025350775.1 Actinomycetes bacterium | reverse complement strand
TGTCGCCGTTCGACAACCTGCTCTGGGACCGCCCGTTCGCCGAGCGCGTCCTCGGGTTCGACCACCTGATCGAGGTGTACAAGCGCGAGCACGAGCGGCGCTACGGGTACTACGTGCTGCCGCTGCTCTGGCGTGACCGGCTGGTCGGCCGCGCCGACCTGAAGGCCGACCGCGTCGAGGGCCTGCTACGCGCAAAGGCGTTCCATCGCGAGCGCGGCGTCCGCGCGTCCGCAGCGCTCGACGCCGCCTTCGAGTCGGCTCTCCTGGCACTCGCCGCCCGCTGCGGACTGGATAGGATCGACCGTGAGGACGCACGTTGAGCAACCACTGGGATCCCATCGACACGATGCACCTCGGCTACGACCGCGTGCTGGCGATCTATCTCGTCGAGACAGCCGACGGCCTCGTGCTCGTCGACTCCGGCCCGGCGACGACACTGCCCGCGGTGGAGGCGGCGCTCGCGGCCCGTGGCGTCGCGCTCGCCGACGTGCGGCACCTGCTGCTCACGCACATCCACCTCGACCACGCCGGTGCGGCAGGGACGATCGTGCGCCGCCACCCCCACATCCAGGTGCACGTCAGCGAGATCGGCGCGCCGCACGTCATCGACCCGAGCCGCCTCGAGCGCAGCGCCCGTCAGATCTACCTCGACGAGTTCGACACGCTGTGGGGCGAGCTGACACCGGTGCCGGAGGAGAACGTCCATCTCCTCGGCGACCGCGTGCTCGGCCTCGAGTGCTTCCCGGCGCCCGGCCACGCGAAGCACCACGTCGCGCTGCTCGGCCCCGACGGGACGTTGTACTCCGGTGACGCGACCGGCATCCGCATCCAGCCGGCGCGGCACATCGTGCCCGGCTCGCCGCCTCCCGACATCGACATCGAGGGCTGGCAGCGCACGATCGACGAGGTCGAGCGCCGCTCACCCGACCGCCTGGCGATCAGCCACTTCGGCGTCAAGACGGATGTGGCCGACCACCTGCGCCGCCTGCGCGAGCGGATCGACCTCTTCAGCGAGCGGATCGGGGCGGGCATGCCGGTCGAGGAGTTCATCGTCCACGACCGCGCCGAGCTGCGGGCTGGCGGCTCCGACGACGCCGACCTCTACGAGCGCGCCGGCTCCCTGACCGCGACCCACGCGGGCCTCACCCGCTACTGGGCGAAGCGCCGCGAGCGTGAGGCTGCGGAGGCCGCCGCAGCGGCCGCCCCGGGCGCCACCGCCGCGGATGCCGCCACCGCCGCCGGCCCAGGCACCACCGCCGCGGGCAGCGCCTGATGCCGCCCGGCCCCGTCCCAGCCGAGGTCAGCGCCTTCCTCGCCGAGCCGCACCTGGCTGTGGTCGCCTCGTTGCGCGCCGACGGCACGCCCCACACCGCCACCACCTGGTACGGCTGGGACGGCGAGCGGATCCTCCTCAGCATGGACGAGACGAGGCTGCGCCTCTCGTTCATGCGCCGCGACCCGCGCGTCTCGCTCACGGTCCTCGACCGCCACTTCAGCTATCCGCAGGCGGCCCACCGCATGGTGAGCGTCAACGGCCGCGTCGTCGAGCTCCGCGACGACCCCGGCCTCCTCGACTTCGACGTGCTCGCGCTGCGCTACACCGGCCGGCCCTACCCGCAGCGCGACGCCCGGCGCGTGACGGCCGTGGTCGAGATCGACAGCTGGTACGGCTGGGAGCACACCGGGCACTGGCCGCGCCCCGCAGCCGGCTGAGCGGCCGCCCACACTGCGCTACGCCTCGCGGCGCACGAACCGTGAGCCGCTCGACTGCGCGAGCGCCTTCACGACCACCTCGTCGATGTTGACGTGCGGCGGCCGCGTCACGGTGAACGCGATGATGTCGGCGATGTCCTCGGCGGTGAGCGGGTCGATCCCCTCGTACACCGACTTCGCCATCGCCTCGTCGCCGCGGAAACGCACGACCGAGAACTCGGTCTCGACGGCACCAGCGTCGACGGTGGTGATGCGAATGGGGCGCCCGAGCAGATCCTCGCGCAGCGCGTACGAGAGGCCGCGCACGGCGAACTTCGACGCGATGTAGCTGGCGCCGTTGGGGTACGCGACGCGGCCGGCGACGGAGCCGATGAAGACGATGTGCCCGTTGTCGCGGATGTGCGGCAGGCAGAGCCGGGTCAGCCTCATCACCGAGCGGACGTTCGTGTCGATGACGAGCTGCTCGTCCTCCTCGCTCGACTCGTCGAACGGGGCGCGGCCGAGCGCGAGGCCGGCGTTGTTGTAGAGGATGTCGAGCCCGCCGAGCCCGGCGACGGCCTGCTCAACGAATGCCGCGCAGCTGGCCGGGTCGAGAACGTCGAGCGGCAGCCGTACGAACGCGTCGCCCGCGGGCAGCCGCTCGAAGCGGCGGGCGCCGACGGCGACGCGGGCGCCCAGCGCTGCGAACGCCTGGGCGGTTGCCAGGCCGATGCCGGAGGAGGCACCCGTGACGATCGCGGTCTTGCCATCGAGTCTGAGCACGGGCAAACCATATAGCGTCCGGGCGCGAACAGGCTTAACGATGGCTTATCCGGCACGCCGGGTTCGCTGACTACACTCTCCCTCCAGCAATGGCGACGCCCGACACCTCAGCCAAGCCCGCGGGCGCCAACGAGCTTGCACGCTCGTGGAAGCGGCTCGGCCGGGCAGCGACGTTCGTCGCGATCCTCACCTCGCCGATCGGCTTCACTTTTTTCCACTACCAGAGCCACTGGCCGATCGGCTGGTCGGTGCTGGGGACAGTCGTCGCGGTGGTCGCGTTCCGCGGGCTGATCGACCTCGTCTCGCGGCGCTTCATCCCCTGGCCGAGCCTCTTCGGCGCCTCCGACGCAGGCCTCCGCGCCGACGACCTGCTCAACCGCCGGCGCTCCTGGTTCTGGGCGCGGCGTGCGCGGCTCGTGATCTTCATCGTTGCTCTGATCACGATCGTCTACCTCGTCAAAGTGCTGGCGCACGGGGCCGACGACGCCTCGTGGGTGGGCACGCTGACCGGCTTCATCCACTCGCTCGGCAAGCTGCTGCAGAGTCGGACGCTGTGGATTCAGATGCTGTTCGTCTTCTTCCTCTTCTTCGCCAACATCCTGCTGTTCATGGGGCCGATGATGATGATGGGCGTCTCGCAGATCAAGGGCTTCGAGCCCGGCGACGCCGACTGGGGCGTCCGCCTTGACGACGTCCGCGGCCAGAAGGAGGCCAAGGAGGAGATCCGGCGCATCGTCGAGCTGTGGCAGTCCGGCGACGCGTTCGAGGCGGCCGGCGGCAAGCGCGAGCGCGGCATCATCTTCTTCGGCGCGCCCGGCACGGGCAAGACGATGCTCGCCAAGGCGATCGCCACCGGCTTCAACAGCCCATTCGTGACGATCCCCGGCTCGGGCTTCGCGCAGACGTTCATCGGTGTCGACGCGCTCATCGTCCGCTATCTCGCCTTCAAGGCGAAGCGGCTGGCGCGCAAGTGGGGCGGCCAGTGCATCGTCTTCATCGACGAGATCGACGCCGTCGGCATGCGCCGCCAGAGCCTGGGCGGCCAGCGGATCACGACGCCCGAAGTGCGGTCGATCCACGACCTCTGCTTCTTCGGAGACCGGGGCGCGCTCAACGTCAGCGGCGACCTGATCCTCGAGACCGCGGCCTGGCGCGAGCGGCTCTTCGAGCAGCGCGCCCCCGAGCGCCTGTCCCCGTACCCGCTGTTCCTGCAGAAGCTGGGCGGCACGATGAACCAGGCGTTCCCGGGCATGATGGGCGGCGGCCAGGGCCAGCTGGCCCTCAACCAGCTGCTCGTCGTGATGGACGGCATCGACAGCCCGCCGTTCTGGCGCCGCTTCTGGACGAACCGCGTCAACAACATCCTCGACGCGTCGTTCCTGGTGCCGCGCAAGGTTGGCAAGGTGCGCCTGCGCATGAAGCCGCCGAAGCCGCGCGGCGATCAGATCTACTTCATCGGCGCCACCAACGTGCCGCTCGAGATGCTCGACCCGGCGCTGCGCCGCCCGGGCCGCATGGGCCGCCACATCTGGTTCCGCACGCCCACCACCGAGGATCGCAAGGACATCTTCGACCTCTACCTGGCGAAGGTCGCACACGAGCCGGAGCTCGACACCGAGGAGCGCCGCGACGAGCTGTCGCGCGTCACCAGCGGCTACTCGCCGGCGATGATCGAGCAGGTCTGCTCGATGGCGCTGACGTACGCACAGCACGAGGGCCGCGCGCGCTTCGGCTGGCACGACCTGCTGGAGGCGATGACGACGGTCGAGTCCGGCACCGCGATCGGCCAGGAGTACATTCCCGACGAGAAGCGGTCGATCGCCATCCACGAGGCCGGGCACGCTGTCGCCGCGCACGTCTACATGCTGGGAGCGGAGTCGACACGGCTCTCGATCAAGCGCCGCGGCGACTCCGGTGGCCACCACTCCGCGCGCGAGAAGGAAGAGCGCTTCGTCAAGTGGCGCCACGAGGAGTTCGGCCGGCTGGTCTGGGCCCTGGGCGCAATGGCCGCGGAGCGCGTTTTCTACGGCGAGAACACGACAGGCGTCGGCGGTGACGTCCAGAGCGCGACTGCCGCCTCGGCCTGGATGGTCGGTGCGAGCGCGATGGCACCCAACCTCCCGGCGCTGCCGGGCTGGTGGAGCGACGACAGCGCCCGCGAGGACGCCGAAGAGAAGATCATGAAACGGTACGAACGGATCGGGAACCAGATCATGAACCGCACCGGCGGGGGGCCGCTCACCGCCGACCCGATTAGCGGCGTCCTCAGCGACCCGAACAAGCGGCGGATGGCCGCGCAGCTCCTCGGCCAGGCCTACATGGCAGCGCATCTTTTGGTCGCGCACAACAAGGACGCTGTCGAGCGCATCGCCGAGGTCGTCATCGAGAAGGGCGAGATCTACGGCAACGAGCTCGTCGCCCTGCTCGACGCGCAGAATCTCCAGATTCCGACCGCCGACCTCACGAAGGACGAGACGTGGCCGAAGCTCTAGAGCCTCCCGTCGAGCCCGTGGCGGACACCCCGCCGCTCGAGACACTGCCGGCCGCTCCTGCCGAGCCGGCTGCCACCGAGAAGGTCGTCCCGCTGCTGTTGCGCGAGGAGAAGACCTATCCGAGACGTTTCCGCATCGCGGTGTTCGCGCTGGGCATCCTCCTGGGTGCCGCGATCGCCGGCTTCATCCTGCTCGCCACGCATCACGACAAGAAGCCCGCGCCGTTCGCCGTCCAGGTCGCCGGCGGTGGCACCAGCTCGTTCGGCGGCTGGCACCCCACCTGCACCGTCGAGTTCGGCTGCGACCGGCCACATCAGATCGCCGCGTACGTCGCACCGAAGTACAAGCTCCCCGACGGCAAGGACATCGTCGCGATCATCTCCGGCCGCCCCACCGTCCCGAACACGGACGGCACGGCGGCTGACGTCCCGATCGTGATCGAGCGCAACGACCACGGCTCGAGGATCGTCTACACCGCGACCGACCGCGACAACACCGTGCAGTACGCGCTCTGCGGCTTCGGTGCCAACTGCACGATCGGCGGCACGCCGTCGGTCGAGCGCGGTGACCTCCTGCGCCGCCAGGCGCTCGAGCTGGCGCTCCTCACCTTCCGCTACGACGCCGCCGTCAAGAGCGTCCTCACCTTCTTCCCAAAGCCCGTGAAGGCCGCCGGCCCGGCCTACGCGCTCTTCTTCCGCCGCCAGGACTACGACCTCCAGCTCACACGGCCGCTCGCCACCACGCTCGGCAAGCAGGTCGTGGTGAAGGTCGGCCAGCTATCCGAGTCGCTCGCCCGTGACATCGGCAAGCTCACCACTCCACGCGTGTTCAAGTACGAGTACCGGCAGACCCAGCAGGGCTTCCCGATTCTCGTGCTGACGCCCGCGGCGTACTAGGGCGCCGACGTGCGCTCGGAGCGCGCCGCAACGCTCGCTCGCGCCGCCGCTCCTGCCGGGGCCGCCGCGCCTGACCGGGCCGCCGCCCTCGCCCGCGCCGGAGCGCGCCTCGACCGGCTCTCCCTGTACCCGTGGCCGGTGCGCCGCGAGCGTGTGCGCATCGTGGTCGCGCCGCTCGCCTTCCGGCTGCCGTGGCTGCGGCGCTTCGACGGCTACGCCGCCTGGGGCCTGATCCTGCTGCGCTTCGAGGCCGAGGACGACGACCTGCTCACCCACGAGCTCTGCCACGTGTGGCAGCTGCAGCACCGGCCGCTGCGCATGCCGCTCTCTTACCTTCGCAGCGGCTACGCAGCGAACCCGTACGAGGCGGAGGCTCGGGCCGCGGTCGAGGCTACTCGGGGTCCCGCGACGCCGACGGTGACGGCGCCGACGTCAGTCTGAGCAGGAGCGGCCAGGCGAGCACGAGGATGGCCGTGCCGAGGACGAGCAGCTCCTCGACGGTCATCAGCACGGCAGCCCAGTGCTGGTCGGCCGTCGCCGATAGGCCGAGCAGCCGCTCGTCCTGGTGGGCGTAGACGCCGTAGCGGACGCCGCCCGTGAGCAGAATCGGATGGACGACCAGATGCACGGCAGCGAGCACGGTCAGGCCGAGGTAGACGCGGCCGACCCGCGACAGCTCGTTCCGGCGGCCCGGGTCGATGATCTGGAGCCACAGCAGGGCGCCCGCGAACGCGAACGAGAGGTGCTCGAGGTCGTGCAGCCACTGGTGCTCGAGCGCCGCCTCGTAGGCGCCCGGCACGTGCCATGCCGCGATCGAGCCGACGAACGCGGTGAGCGCCACCTGCCAGCGGGTGAGGAAGCGGAACGCTGCGCGGACGGCGCCGTTGCGGGCCAGCGGCCGCAACACGCGGGGAGGGATGAGAAAGGCGCCGAGCGGGCCGCGCAGCCCGAGCATGACGAGCGCGGGCGAGAGATCGAGCAGCAGCTGATGCTGCCCCATGTGCGCGACCAGCAGGTACTCCTCGCCGATCGCGTCGAGCGGCGAGACCAGCGCGAGCAGCGCGACGAGGACGCCCGCCCCGAACAGGGTCGCGTGATGCCAGTTCGCGTGGTCGGCACGACCGCGCCTACGCAGCCGGACGAACGCCCGCGCGAACAGCGCGAGCGCGAGCAGCGCGACAGCGATCGGGGCCGCCTCGAAGCGCCACGCGCTCGCGAGCTGGTCGACCGGGACACGGTCGCCATGTGCCGATGCGGCGACAGGCGCAACAAGAGCAGCGCCGACGGCGACCGATAGGCACGTGAGGCAGCGCATTCTCCAGCCACAATGATGCTGCATGCCGAGCCGCCCGGCCGCTCCAGCCCTCCACGTCGACCCCCGGGTCGCGCTGGCGGTCGTCCTGGGCGGGGCGCTGGGCGCCGTCACACGCCGCGGCCTGCTGGTGGCCCTGCCCGTCAGCGGGCATGGCTGGCCGTGGGCGACCTTCGCCGCGAACCTCGCAGGCACCGCCGTCCTGGGCCTGCTGCTGGCCATGGCGCAGCACCTTCCGCCGCGGGCAGTTCTGCTGCGGCCGTTTCTCGGCGCAGGCTTCTGCGGGGCCCTCACCACCTTCTCGGCCCTGCAGCTGGAGCTGATCCGGCTGGGACGGAATGGCCACGCCGCGCTGGCCGTGGGCTACGTCGCCGCGTCACTCGCGGGCGGGCTGGCGCTGGCCGCGCTCGGCTGGCACACGATCGTGCAGGCACGTGGGCGCGCTGGCGGCCGGACGGCGACCGGGTGATCTGGCTGGGCATCGCTCTGCTGGGAGGCGCCGGCGCGCTGGCGCGGGTGCTGCTCGACGCTCGCGTGCGCGCCGCCACGGGCCACCCGGAGCTGCCGGTCGGCACGCTCACGGTGAACATTGCGGGCTCGCTCGTGCTGGGGCTCCTCACCGGCCTGGCCGTCACCGGTGACGCGCTGCTGCTGATCGGCACCGGGTTCCTGGGCGCGTTCACGACGTTCTCGACCTGGATGGTCGAGACGGAGCGGCTGGCGGGGCGCGGCCGGCAAGCCCTGGCTCTCGGCTACATCGGCCTCAGCCTCGGGCTGGGGCTGGCGGCCTGCGGCGCTGGCTGGGCGATCGGGGCGGCGTTGTGAGCAGGTGGGTGCGGGCAGCGGGCAGCGCAGCGACCGTGGCGCTGGCTGCGCTGACGCTGACACCCGCGGCCCTCGCGCACGCCCGGCCGCTCGCGACTGAGCCGGCGAACGGCGCGGTGCTGGCCGCGGCGCCGGGTGAAGTGATCGTTCGCTTCGACGACACGGTCGTGGCAGCGCCCGGCGCGGCAGCGATCCGCAACGGCGGCGGCTCCGTGCTCGCCGGGCCGGAGCGCGCGACCGGCCGCACCGTGGTCCTGCCGCTGAAGCCGGCGCTCGCGGACGGCGACTATACGGTGCGCTGGCGTGCTCTCGGCAACGACGGGCACCTGCTGGAGGGCATCCTGGTGTTCGCTGTCGGTGAGGGTCGCCCACCACCCACGCCCGCCCTGGCGCTGCTCGGCAGCGGGCCGCGCTGGGGGTTCGTGCTCGCCCGCTGGCTCTTCCTGCTGGGAACGCTGCTCGCCTTCGGCGCCGTGACGTTCCGGGCCTTCGCGCTGCGCGGCTGCCGGCCGGAGCTCGAAAGCCCGTTCCTGGTGTCGCTGTCGGCGGCGTTCGCGTTGGCGCTGGCCGGTGCTGGCCTGTCGATCGTCGCAGTGCCCGCTGCGCTCGACACACGCTTCGGCAAGGCGGCCGTCGCGGGCATCGCCATCGCGGCGGTGGGCGCCGCCCTGGCCGAGGTCGCGCGCTCAACGCGGCGGCTGCCGCTGGCTGCAGCCCCGGCCGCGCTCGCGCTCGTCGCCGCTGCGACGGCCGGGAGCCATGCCCTCGACCCGGTGCGCCTACGCCCGCTCGGTATCGCCGTCGACCTCGTGCACATCGGCGCGGCCGGGCTCTGGATCGGCGGGCTCGTGCAGCTGGCGCTGGTGCTGCGGCTGCTCGAGCGGGACGAGCGTGCACTCGTGCTGCAGCGGTTCGCCCTGCTCGCGACGGCCGGCGTGGCCCTTATCGGGGCGACCGGGATCGGGCGAGCCGCCTTCGGGTTGAGCTCTGTCCAGCAGGCCTGGCAGACGGGCTACGGACGGATGCTCCTCGTCAAGACAGGGCTGCTGGCGGGCGCGCTCGCCGTCGGCTTGCTGACGCGACGGCGGCTCGCGGCGCGGGCCGAAGCCGGGCACGGCCGGGGCGCGACGCCAGGCGGGGGCGTGACGCACGGCGGGCGCGTGACGCCAGGCGGGGGCGTGACGCACGGCGGGGGCGCGACGCCCGTGGTGGC
>JANXXF010000146.1 GCA_025350775.1 Actinomycetes bacterium | reverse complement strand
CGGCAAGGACACGAGCGACGCCGACGCCGCCGCGAAGAATCCCGACACGGGCCGGCCCGTCGAGAACGGGCTCCGTAACCTGTGGGTCACCGAAACGGCCCTGGCGACCGCGCTCAACACGTCGTATCTGGCCCAGCGGATCTCCGTCTTCAGCATCGTCGTCGGCGTAGCACTGCTGCTCTCGGGGATCGGCTTTATGATTCTCGCCTGGTACACGTTCGGCGCCTCGCTCCTCCGGCGGAAGCCCGGAGCGGCGTGACCTTCGCTTCGTGACGAGTGCGGCCGGGGCCGCGCGGCGGGAACGAACAGTCCCGCCACGCGGCCCTCGTGCCGTCTAAGAGCTCGAATCAGAATGAGCGTTGAACCTTGGGGCTCTCGGGGCGAGTGAGTGGGTCGACTGGCTCGCAGGCCAGGCTGGCCGCCTGGACAAGAGCCGGGCGGCACACCCGCGAAGCCCTGAAGGCCGCTCGTAGAGCAGGCTACAGGTCGCCGCAGGCGCACAGGTCGGACGCCAAGCGGCCGGACTGCGGGCCGAAGGGCGATCCGAGCGATCCGCGGGCAAGGCTCATTCTGATTCGAGCTCTCACCACCGCCGCCGTCAGTCCGCGGGGAGCACGCGTCGCAGCACGCGCATGGCGTTGCCGCCGATGATCGCCGCTGCTTCGTCCTCCGTGAAGCCGCGGCCGAGCAGGCCCGCCGAGAACAGCGGTAGCGTCTCGACCCGGCGCAGGCCCTCCGGGTAGATCGCCCAGTCGGGGAGCGCAGTGACGCCCGCCCTGGTGGTGCCCGCCACGCCGCCGGCTCGAGCGGCCCCGCCGCCACCGCCGTACACCGGGTCGCCGCTCATGTCGGCCATGAACGCGTCGATCACGCCCTCCGCGTAGTCGGGCCCGACGGCCAGATGCCGTGGCCCGATCAGCTCCGCGAGGTGCTCGGCATGGTCGAGCAGCCGGTCGAGCGTGGCCGGCGAACCGATGAAGAGCGGGAAGAAGCAGAGGCCGACGACGCCGCCGGTCGCGGCGATTGCGCGGGCCTGGTCGTCGGTGATGTTGCGGACATGCGCGTGCACGGCGTCGGCGTTGGAGTGCGATGCGACGACCGGCCCTTCGGCCAGCTCAATGACGTCCCAGAAGCCGGGTGCGGCGAGGTGCGAGACATCGACCGCCAGCCCGAGCCGCCCGAGTTCACGGACGACATCGCGGCCGAACGGCGTCAGCCCGTGTGGATCGTTGACACCGACGCCGTCGGCCACCTGGTTGCGCGGGTTCCACGTGAGTCCCACCGAGCGAACGCCGAGCGCTTGCAGCTCGTGCAGCAGGTCGAGGCGGCCGCGCAGCGGCGCGCAGCCCTCGAGGTGCAGGACGAGGCCGAGCTGCCGGGCGGTGAGCGCCGCGTCGAGGTCCGCAACCGAGCGAACGACTCGCAGCGCGGCGCAGGCGGCCTCCTCGGCGAGGACGTCGGCGATCATCTCCTGCGCACGCAGGTCGGGGCGGCCGAGGGCGTCGCAGGACACGGGCATGTCTCCGCCAACCGTGATCACCGAGACGTCGACGCCGCCCGCGCGCCAGCGGCCGAGCCAGTCGTCGGCAAGGGGGGTGGCCTCGCCGGCGCGGCGTCGCCGCCACGTGCCGAGAGGGACGTCGGCGTGGAGCTCGACGACGGGGCGGGAGGCATGGAGTGCGCGGGCGCGGTCGAGCATCGCTGCAGATAATGGATGATGCGCACCATGGTTGAGCGCCACTTCGTCACCGTCCCCGACCCGCGGGGCGCGCGGCAGGTGCACTACCGGCGCGCCGGCTCGGGCCCCACCGTGGTCGTCCTCCACGAGTCGCCGCTCTCCGGCCGGGCGTACAGCGGCCTCGTCGAGGAGCTGGCACGCGGCGGGTTCACTGGGATCGCGCTCGACAACCCCGGCTTCGGCTCGTCCGACCCCCTGCCCGTGGAGCAGCCCGAGATCGCCGACTTCTCCGACGCGCTCGTCGAGACGCTCGACGCGCTCGGCATCGAGCAGGCAGCGCTGTACGGCGCGCATACCGGCGCCTGCATCGCGCTCGACGCGGCCGTCCGCCACCCGACGCGTGTTACCGCGATCTGCCTCGACGGCCTGGCCCTCTTCACCGACGAGGAGCGCGAGCAGTTTCTGCGCGACTACGCGCCGGCCTTCGAGCCGCGCTGGGACGGCAGCCACATGCTCGCCGCATTCACCACCCGGCGCGACATGAAGCTGTTCTTCCCCTGGTTCCGCAAGGAGGAAGCGACCCGCCTCGCGATCGCCGTACCGCCGGCCGAGCAGCTCCACGAAGAAGCCCTCGACCTGTTGCGCGCAAAGGACACGTTCCACCTCGGGTACAGAGCGGCATTCCGTTATCGGGTCGACGAGCCGCTCGCGCGTGTGGGCCTCCCCACCGTGGTGGCCGCGCGGGGCGACGAGATCCTCGGCTCGCAGCTCGCCCGGCTCGGCGACGTGTCGCCGCAGGTGGTGGTGGAGCTGCTCCCGACCGGCCGCGACGCCTGGGCGACGGCGATCTGCCGGCTGTTCGCAGAGCGGCCGGCCGGGAGCGTGGCGCCCGCCCCGCCGGCGACTGCGCCCGCCCCCGGCCCCGGCCCCGCCCCCGGCCGGCTCTGGCGGGCGTACGCGCGCACGGCGGGAGCCGGCGAGCTGCTCGTGC
>JANXXF010000113.1 GCA_025350775.1 Actinomycetes bacterium | reverse complement strand
CGGGGCGCCCGCAGCGGAGCAGGCCGAGTACGACGCCTACGTGGACTGGCCGCGCTGGCTGACGGGCGTGAGCAGGTAGAGCGGGCGCGGCGGCCGCTCCGCGCGGCGCGTCGTCCCCCGCGGCGGCCGCCCTCCCAGGCGCCCCCTCCGGCCACCCACGTCCGCCCGCGCGGGCACCCTTCCAGCGATGCTCTCACCCTCGGTCGACAATCTCATCGCGCAGCTCACGCGGCTGCCCGGCATCGGCACGCGCACCGCGCAGCGGCTGACGTTCCACCTGCTGCAACGCTCGCAGGAGGAGGCGCTCGCCCTGGCCGACGCGATCCGTGAAGTGAAAGAGCGCGTCCGCTTCTGCCGCGAGTGCGGCAATCTGACCGAGCAGGAGGTGTGCTCGATCTGCGAGGACCCGCGGCGCGACCGCACCGTGATCTGCGTCGTCGAGCAGCCGGTGGACGTCATCTCGATCGAGCGCACCGCCGAGTTCCGCGGCCTCTACCACGTGCTGGGCGGCTCTCTGTCGCCGATCGACGGCGTCGACCCCGGCGACCTGCGCATCGACGAGCTGCTCCAACGAGTGCGGGCCGGCGGCGTCACCGAGGTCGTGCTCGCCACCAACCCGAACATGACCGGCGAGGCGACCGCCAACTACCTGGCCGACCGGCTGCGCGACCGCACGCGCGTGACGCGTCTGGCCAGCGGCCTGCCCGTCGGCGGCGACCTCGAGTACGCCGACGAGGTCACGCTCGGCCGCGCCCTCTCGGGCCGCCGCGAGATGTAGCGGGCGCGTCGGGCCACAGGCCGACCGGGGCGTGCGGCCCCCGGCCGCCCCGCACCCACCTGCCCGCCGCCACCCTGCGCCCTCTGCATACAATTCACCGGTCATGCAGAACGGACTCCACACCAGCGGGCCCCGGATCGGCGTCGTCGGTGCGACGGGCGCAGTCGGAGCCGTCACCCTCGGCCTCCTCGCCGAGCGCGGCTACGAGAACGTGCGTGTCTTCGCCTCGGCGCGGTCGGCGGGCAAGACGATCGCCTACGGCGACCGCACGCTGACCATCGAGGAGGCCACGCCCGAGGTGCTCGCCGCCGGCGATCTCGACCTCGCGCTCTTCTCGGTCGGCACCTCCGCGAGCCGCGCCCTCGTGCCGCATGCGGCCGCCGGCGGCGCGTTCGTCGTCGACAAGTCGTCGGCCTACCGCCTCGTCGACGGCTACCCGCTCGTCGTGCCCGAGGTCAACGGCAACCGCGCCCTCGAGGTGATCGGCACCCACCGCATCGCCGCCAACCCGAACTGCTGCACGATCCCGCTGACCTGCGTGCTCAAGCCGCTCCACGACGTGGCCGGCCTGAAGAGCGTGCGCGTCGCGACGTACCAGTCGGTGTCGGGCGCGGGCTGGCAGCGGATGGAGCAGCTGCGCGCCGAGCCCGTCGCCGACCACAACCTGCTGATGGACTGGTCGTGGGAGGATGACGAGTCGGACGAGGAGTCGAAGCTCCGCGCCGAGACCCGCAAGATCCTCGAGCTGCCCGGCCTGCCCGTGAGCGCCACCTGCGTGCGCGTCCCGGTGCTCGTCAGCCACTCGGAGGCGATCTGGGCCGAGTTCGAGGACGAGATCACGCCGGAGCAGGCCGCGGAGCTGCTGCGCGGCTCGGCGTCGATCAAGGTGCTCGAGCTGCCGGAGTTCCCGACACCGCGGGACGCCACCGGCGGCGACGACATCCTCGTCGGCCGCATCCGCCGCGACCGGGCCGCAACGAACGGACTGGCGCTCTTCCTCTCGAACGACAACCTGCGCAAGGGCGCGGCGCTCAACGCGATCCAGATCGCCGAGCTCGTGCTCGCCGCGCAGACCGCCACCGTCTAGGGCGACGGGGCGGCGCGGCGCCACCGGCGGCGTGGGCGGGCGGCCGGCACCCGCGAGTCGACGCCTCTCAGGCCCGCGATCGCGGCGCCACGGGCTGTGGCAGCAGGAGGCCCTTCAGCTCGCGCAGCATGCGGGCCTTCGCTGGCTCCGGGTCGAGGATGACCCCGCCCAGCTCCAGCCGTGCCAGCTCGACGCGGCCCTCGATCCGCACCGGGTAGAAGCCGAAGTCGGCGAGGAAGTCGCTCGGAAACACTGTGCGGTGCAGGTGGAAGCGGCTCTCGCCGTCAGCGCCGTCGTCGTAGTGGTAGCCGAACGCCTCGAGCGCCTTGGCGCCCCGCTCCTTGGCGTCGCCGATCGCCGCCAGAAAGAGCGACTGCAGCACCCACGGCGTCGTCCGGTCGACGATGATCGCGCAGGTGACGAGGACGGCGTCGGCGGAGGGCGGGCCGGCCGGGAGCTCGGCGCCACGCGGGAAGCGCGCGGACGGGCCGAACTGCATCGAGCCGAGCACGCGGCCGTCGTTGTCGTAGTAGACGGTGCCCCAGGCGCCCCAGTCGTCCTCGACCTCGCGGATCCACTTCTCCTTGCTGGCGCCGCGCGCCCCGCGCGACTGCCACCACACGCAGTGATTGCACACCGACGGGGTGTCCCGGAGCGTCGCCCCGGTCAGGCCCAGGAGGCTCGGTGTCATGCCGACGATTCTACGCGGGCGGGGAGGGCGCCGCAGGCTGGGCAGGCACCGCGGGCGCAGCGCCCGGGGCCACCGCCGCTGCGTCCGGCGACTGCAGCACGAGCAGCGTCGCCTCGGGCCGCGCCAGAAAGCGGATCGGCACGAACGTCGTGCCGAGGCCGGGCGACACGTGCAGGGTGCCGCCGGGCCGGCGGTAGAGGCCGCGCGTGTAACGGGCGCCCGGGTGTGCGCAACGGAGCTTGCCGAACGGCGTCGGTATGCAGATCTGCCCGTCGTGCATGTGGCCTGCCAGCACGAGGTCGAAGGCGCCGGGCGGCAGCTGGTCGACGATCTCCGGGAAGTGGCACAGCAGGATCCGCAGCCGCGAGCGCGGGTCGGCGAAGCGCGCGCTGCGGGCGCCGTCACCGGCGAGGAAGGTGGCCGGGTGCACCCCGGCGATCTGCACGCTCTGGTTGCGCACGCGGATGGCCCAGGCCTCGTCATTGAGCAGGGTCGCGCCGCGCAGCTCGGCCACCGCGACCCCGCGTGAGAACGGGTCGCGCGCCTCCGCGACATCGTGGTTGCCAAGCACCACGTAGCAGTGCGGGAGCACCTCCAGCAGCTCGCGCAAGCGCGGCTCGCCATCCTTTCGTGACAGCAGGTCGCCGGTGATCACGGTCAGGTCGGGCTGCGCCGCCGCCGCCCAGGCGACTGCCCGCTCGACGGCGCGCTCCCCGCGCGAGGGCAGACCCAGATGGAAGTCGGAGAGGTGGGCGATGCGCAGCCCGTGCAGCTCCGGCGGCAGGCCCGGCAGCACGACGGGCAGCTCGCGCAGCCTCACCCACCCGGCCTCCCACCAGCCGTAGGCGAGCAGCGCCGCCAGACCGGCAACGAGGGCAGCGACAACAACGACGACGACCATGCCGGGCCGGCGGCGGGCTAGACCGAGAGCTTCTCGATGACCGGCTTCACCGAGACGACGTGGCGCTTGAACTTCAGCTCGGAGTCGGCGAGGCCGGCCGCCACGCCCACGAGCTGGGCGAGATGGAGGATCGGCATCTTGAAGTCGCGGCCGGTCTGCTTCTTCAGCTTCGACTGCCAGGCGTCGAGCGAGAGGTGGCAGAGCGGGCACGGCGTGACCATGCAGTCCGCGCCGGCCTCGTACGCCTGCTCGATCGGCTGGATCAGCTCGGCCAGGGCGACGTCCTCGCGTGCCTGGATGATCGGGAAGCCGCAGCACTTGATCTTCGCCGGGTAGTCGACCGGCTCGCCGCCGCAGGCCGTGATGATCCGCTCGAGCGACCACGGGCGGTCCGGGTCCTCGAAGCCCAGGATCTTCGAGGGGCGGAGGATCTGGCAGCCGTAGAAGGGCGCGACCTTGAGGCCCTTCAGCCCCTTGTGCGCCGCCTTCTGCAGCAGCTCGTAGCCCTCTCCCTCGGCGATCTCCCACAGGAAGTGCCGCACCTCGACATTGCGCTCGTACGGCGGCACGCCGACTGCGACGAGGTTCTCGTTCACCCGGGCGCGCAGCTCGGCGTCGATCTGGAGCTGCCAGTTCGCCTGCCGCAGGTTGAGCGTGCAGACGTTGCAGACCGTCATCAGCGTGTCGACGCCCTCGGCGGCCGCGTACGCGAGGATGCGCGCGTTGATGTGGAGGTAGTAGTCGGGCTCGGCCTCGTGGATGTCGCCGGCGCCGCAGCAGGTGACGGACTCGAGCTCGATCAGCTCCAGGCCGACCTTGGGGGCGAGCGCCTGCGTCGCGGTGTCGAGCTCCTTCGCCGACAGCGAGGCGAGGCAGCCCTTGTAGTACGCGACCTTCTTCACTTGGCTGCTCCTTCGTGCTTGGCGGCGTGCTCGGTCTCTTTGACGAACTCGATCCGGCCGAGAGCCTTCTCACCCTGGACGATGCCGGCGGCACCGGAGACGCCCTGCTCCTTGACGAGCTTGTAGAGCTGACGCGCCTCCTTCTGGTTCTTGGCGACGTGCGGCGGGAACGGCGGTGGCACCTTGCCGTGCTTGGCGAGGCTCAGCGCGAACTTCGTCTCCTTGATCGCCATGACGATGCCCTGCGTCTTCGGCACGAGCTCGGTCTCGCGGAGCCAGCCGGTGGTGCGCGCCGAGGTGACGAACCACTTGGCGTGCTTGGCGCCCATGTCGCGGTCGATGCCGTGCTTCATGGCCTCGGCGCCGAGCTTCGCGATCGCGTCGCGCGGGTCGACGCCCTTGGGGCAGCGCTCGCTGCAGAAGTAGCAGCGGGTGCAGTCCCAGATGCCATGCTCGCCCGAGAGCCCCTCGAGGCGCTCGACGGTGTTGCCGTCACGGGGGTCGCCGACGAAGCGCATCGCCTTGGCGAGGGCGGCCGGGCCGGTGAAGTCGGGGTCGGCCTCCAGCGAGTTGCACTCGGAGGTGCAGCAGCCGCAGTTGATGCAGAGCGACTCCTTGTGGATGACGGCCATTCTGGCCACCGAGACGATGTTCTCCTGCTCGGTGGCCGCGTCGTAGCCGGGCTGGAGCCACGGCTCGACGGAGCGCATCTTCTCCCAGAAGGCGGCCATGTCGACGACGAGGTCCTTGACGATCGGCAGGTTGCCCATCGCCGAGATCACCGGGATCTGGCCCGCCTGCGCGATGTCGTACATGCGCGTCTTGCACGCGAGCACGGCGCCGCCATCCATCCGCATCCCGCACGAGCCGCAGATCATCATCCGACAGCTCTTGCGGTACGAGAGCGAGCCGTCGTGCTTGTCCTTGACGATGTCGAGGCAGTCGAGGAGCGTCGCCTCGTCGGGCGCCTGGAACTCGTAGTCCTTGAGGGCACGCTGACCGGTAGACGAGTCGTACCGCCAGATCTTGAGCGCTACCTGCATCGCCAGAGACCTCCTAATACTTCCGTTCCATGGGTTCCCACTTTGTGAAACGCACTTCCTTGTACGACAGTTCGGGCGCGTCGCGCTCGTGGTTCCAGCGAGAGATCGAGTGCTTCATGAAGTTGTCGTCGTCGCGCGTCGGGTAGTCGTACGGGCGCGAGTGGGCGCCGCGGCTCTCCTTGCGGCCTGCGCCGGCCTGCACCATGGCGTGGGCTAGGTCGAGCATGTAGCCGAGCTCGATCGCCGAGGTGAGGTCATCGTTGAAGACGTTGCCCTTGTCCTCGACGAGGACGCCCTTCCGGTAGCGCTCGCGGAGCTCGTCGAGGATCTCGAGCTGGGCGTCCATCTTCTCGCCGCGGCGGAAGACGCCGAAGTTCTCGAGCATCGAGTCGCCGAGATCCTGGCGGATCTGCCACGGGCGCTCGCCCTCCGTGACAGCGAGCAGGGCCTTGATCTCGCGCTCGGCGTCGGTGAGGACAGAGGCGGGCGCGCTGCCGCCGTTGCCGGCGGACGAGAGCGCCCACTCGGCGGCATGGCGGCCGGAGCGGCGGCCGAACACGATCGTCTCCATCAGCGAGTTGCCGCCGAGCCGGTTGGCGCCGTGCACCGAGACGCAGGCGGCCTCGCCGGCGGCGTAGAGGCCGTCGATCCCGGTCTTGCCGTCGTTGTCGCAGTCAACGCCGCCCATGTGGTAGTGGGCGCCGGGCCGGACGGGGACCAGCTCGTAGATCGGGTCGACGCCCGCGTACGTCATCGACAGCTCGCGCGAGCTGGGCAGGCGGTTGAGGATCTTCTCGGCGCCGAGGTGGCGCAGGTCGAGGAAGACCGAGCCGTTGACGCCGCGGCCCTCCTCGATCTCGGTCGTCTCGGAGCGGGAGACGACGTCGCGGGAGGCCAGCTCCATCGCGTTCGGCGCGTACTTCGCCATGAAGCGCTCACCCTCGGAGTTGATCAGGTAGGCGCCTTCGCCACGGCAGCCCTCGGTGAGGAGGATGCCCGTCGGGTAGAGCGTCGTCGGGTGGAACTGCATGAACTCCATGTCCTTCAGCGGCAGCCCCGCGCGCAGGGCCATCGCCATGCCGTCGCCCGTACAGGCGTACGCGTTGGTGGTCGTGCGGAAGATCCGGCCGGCGCCGCCGGTCGCGAGGATCACCGACTTGCCGGTGACGAGCTGCAGCCCGCCGCGGACGAGGTCCCAGCAGACGACCCCCGTGCACCGCCCGTTGTTGATGACGAGCTTCCAGGCGAAGAACTCCTCGTAGACCTTCATCCGGTCGGCGCCGAGCACCATCCGCTTCTGGAGCTGCTCGTAGAGCACCTGGATCAAGACATGCCCGGTGATGTCGGCTGCGAACACCGTGCGCGGCGAGCCGGCTGCGCCGAACGGGCGCTGCGCGAGCTTGCCAGCGTCGTTGCGGCTGAAGACCGCGCCCCAGTGCTCGAGCTGGTAGATATCGCCGGGCGCCTCGGCGGTGAAGAGCTCGATGGCGTCCTGGTCGCCGATGAAGTCGGAGCCCTTGACGGTGTCGAACGCGTGCATCTCAGGGCTGTCCTCCGCCGAGTTCCCGAGAGCGGCGTTGATTCCGCCTTCAGCCGCGCCGGAATGGCTTCTGGTCGGATGGAGCTTCGAGATGACCCCGACGTTGGCGCCTGCGTCGTGGGCCTCGATGGCGGCGCGCATTCCTGCGCAGCCGGCTCCGATCACGAGCACATCGTGCATGGCTTCCACGCCGCTGAACGTACACGATGAGCGGGACGCTGTGCGCCGGTAGAGACGGTGGCGCCCGCGGGTCCGCCGGCGTTGCCATTCGCACGGCAGGTGACCGTACTCCGGGTCACGGTCAGGCAGCGAACGCTAGGATCGAGGATGGATTCGACGGAGGATTCGATGGTAAACGCCGCCATCGCCTGTGAGCAGATGCGCGCGCCGAGGCCGGCGGGCGAGAGACCCGGAAGGAGCGACACTTGGCTATGTACGCCGCGCAGGCCGCGACCGCCAACCAGCGTCTGAAGGACTGGGTTGAGACGTGGGTCGATGTCCTCCAGCCCGACGGCATCCACTGGTGCGACGGCAGCGATGAGGAGTACGCGGCGCTCTGCGCCGAGCTGGTCGAGGCCGGCACCTTCACGCAGCTCGACCCGGCGAAGCGCCCGAACTCGTTCTGGGCGATCTCCGACCCGGGCGACGTGGCGCGCGTCGAGGATCGCACCTTCATCTGCTCCGAGCATGAGGCCGACGCCGGCCCGACGAACAACTGGCGCGCGCCCGCCGAGATGCGCGAGGAGCTGCTTGCCCGCTACCGCGGCGCGATGCGCGGCCGGACGCTCTACGTCGTGCCGTT
>JANXXF010000089.1 GCA_025350775.1 Actinomycetes bacterium | reverse complement strand
CGGCCTGGCGCCGCGGCGCACGGCAGTGGCGATCTACGAGGGCGAGCGCATGGGGAGGGATCTCTAGACTCGCCGCCGCCCGACCGGCGCGATCGCGAGCAGGACGCCGCCGATGATCAGCGCGCCGCCGACGAGCTCGCGGCCGAGCAGAGGCTCACCCAGCAGCAGCACCGCGAAGAAGATCGCCCACACCGGGATCAGCGGCGTCACCAGCGTCGACTGGAAGACGCCGCCGAAGCGCATCAACGTCATCACGCCGATGTAGGCGACCGCCTGCCCCAGGGTGCCGATGTAGAGGACAGCGAGCGCCGCCTTCCACGTCCACGTCACCGAGAAGCCCTCCAGCGCGCCCGCCAGTGGCGCCAGCACGAGCGCGCTCTCGGCCAGCATCACGATCAGGAAGATCGCCGACGAGACCCGCAGCGCCATCCGCGTCAGCACCACCAGGCTGAGGCCGTAGCTGAAGTTTGAGCCGAGCATCAACAGCAGGCCGAGCGCGTCGAGGTTGCCGGTGGCCGCCCCGGTCGCGATCGCGACGCCCGCGACGCCGGCCAGCGTCCCGACGACACCGAACAGGCTCACCCGCTCGATCGCGAACAGGAAGCCGAGCCCGAGCGAAAAGATCGGGACCGTGCTCACGATCGTCGAGGTGAGGCTGGCGGTGAGGCGGTGTACCGCGAACATGAAGAAGATCTGCGAGCCCATCAGCAGACCGGCGGGCACCGCCACCAGCAGCAGGTCGCGGCGGCTGGCGCGGATCGGCACGCGCGCCCAGCGCATGATCGCGACCGTCAGCGGCAGCGCGATGAACACACGCAGCGCCAGCAGCGTCACCGGGCCGACGCCGCGAAACGCCGCTTTGAATGCGACGAACTGGAAGCCGAAGAGCAACGCGCAAAACGTGATGAGGGCCCCCTGCGCCCACAGCGGCGCACCCCGGCCGGTGTACGGCTGCGGTGAGAGGACGGCGCCCAGTCGCGCGCGCGGCGAGGCCCGGCGCCCTCCCGGCGAGGCGCGCCTCGCTCCCGGCTCGGTCACCCGCCGCTGCGGAACGTCTCGATGATGCGGGCCGTCTGCTCGCGCGCCACTTCGGGCGGGAGGCCCACCGAGCCGGCCAGCTCGAGCCAGTCGACGACGCCCTCGTACGCGCCCGCCCGCTCGCGCACCTGCGCGGGAGTCCCCGCGATGCACATCGTCTCGAGCATCCGGTCGGAGATGGCGGCGCAGCGGGCAGGCCAGTCGAACGGCCCGGCGGCGAGGCGCTCGCCCACGGCGATCTCTTCCTCGAAGCCGTGAAAGCGCAGCGCGTCGGTGAAGTACGGGATGCCCCAGTAGTACGCGAGGCCAGGCCGGGCAAGGTCGTGGGCTCGCGCGGCGTCGTCGTCGATGGTGCAGATGCGCAGGACGCCGATCTCCAGCGCCGAGCGGTCGCGGCCCCCGCGCTCGAGGCCGCGCGCCAACGCATCCCGGCCATCCGTGGCGAGCCATTGCGGCGAAGCCATCGTGTTGAAGAGGACGCCGTCGGCGATCTCGCCGGCCAGCTCGGTCATCTTCGGTCGCGTCGCCGCGAGGTCGATCGGCACGGGATGCTCGGGCACCATCGGCTTGCCGGTGAAGCCCCGGAACGCGTAGAACGGCCCCTGGTGGTCGCGCGGCGCCTCGGGGGTGGCGGCCAGCGCCGCCCGGATCGCGCCCACGTAGTCGCGCATCCGCTCGACCGGCCGCGCGTAGTCGATGCCGTGCCACTCCTCCGACCACGCCTTCGGCATCGGGCCGAGGCCGAGCCGGTAGCGGCCGCCCGCGAGGTTCTGGATCGTCTTCGCGGCGTGCGCCGTGGTGACCGGCGTGCGTGTCCAGGTGGCGATCCCCGAGACGATCGTGATGCGGCTCGTGACCGTGGCCAGGGCGGCGGCGGTGGCGAGCGTCTCGACGTTGGCGTCGCCGATCGCGATCGCAGCGAGCCCCGCCGCCTCGGCCTGCCGGGCGAGGTCGAGCGACTCCGCGACGGGAGCGCCGGCATGGCCGAGAGCGACGCCGATGCGCACGCGGTCGTTTATCTCATCCTCCGGCGGGCGGCGCAACGGGGTCGGGCAGCGGCACCTCGCTGTCGCCTTCCCCGCTGCCGGGCCTGAGGAGCGGCACGATCAGCACGGCGGTCACGACGATGGCGGCGGCGCTCACGTAGAAAGCGAGCCGGTAGCCAGCGACGGCCGACTGCGGAGCACCGGTGTGGCCGCCCGCGAAGATCTGCGCCGTGCGCCACGCGGCGAGGGCCGAGAGGATCGCCAGGCCGAGCGCGCTGCCCAGCTGGTAGGAGGTGTTGTAGAGGCCGGAGGCCAGGCCGCCGTAGCGCTTCGGAACGCCCTGCATCGCAGCGATCGTCACCGGCACCCAGGTCAGGCCGAGGCCGACAGCGAACACGAGCATCGCGGGCAGCACGTCCGGGACAAAGCCTCCGGTCGGGGTGAGCTGCGCCAACAGCAGGAGCGCCGCCGCAACGATCGCCAGGCCACAGGTGAGCACCGGCAGCACGCCGAAGCGGGCGACCGCCTTCGCGGCCTGCGCCGCCGGTCAGCGGCAGGTAGGCGAGCCCGGTCTGGAGCGCCGAGTAGCCGAGCACCTGCTGGAAGTAGAGCGCCAGAAAGTAGAACGACGCGGTCAGCGCGCCACCCACCATCAGTTGCACGCCATTCGCCACGGTCAGGCTGCGCAGGCGGAAGACGGCGAGCGGCAGCAACGGAGCCCGCGCCCTCCGCTCGATCTGCGTGAAGCCGGCGAGCAGGGCGACCGCGGCGGCGAAGAGGCCGATCGTCGCCGCCGACGTCCAGCCGAGCGAGTCCGCCCTGACGATGACGTACACGAGCAGCGACAGGCCGAGCGTGACGGCGGCGGCGCCCGCGATGTCGTACGACGTGCCCGCGCTCTCGTCCCGTGTCTCTGGCAGCACCCGCAGGCCCGCGATCACCGCGACCGCCCCGACCGGCACGTTGACGTAGAAGACCCACTCCCAGCCGAGCGTCGTCGTGATGACACCGCCGACCAACACGCCGAACGCAGCCGCCGCGCTAGCGATCATCGCCCACACGGACAGGGCCCGGTTGCGCTCGGGTCCCTCGGGAAACGTGCTGGTGATCACCGACAGCGCGGCCGGCGAGACGATCGCCGCCCCCAGCCCCTGCACCGCGCGCGCCGCAATCAGCCACCCCGGCGACTGCGCGAGACCGCAGGCCAGCGACGCGATGGTGAATAGGACAACGCCCGTCATCAGCACGCGACGGCGCCCCAGCAGGTCGGCCGCCCGGCCACCCAGCAGCAGACAGCCGCCGAAGGTCAGCACATAGGCGTTGATCACCCACTGCAGGCTCTCGCGGGAGAAGCCGAGGTCGCTCTGGATCGACGGCAGCGCAACGTTGACGACGGTGCTGTCGAGGACCACGATGCACTGCGCCGTGCAGACGACGAGCAGCACGAGCGTACGCTGTGACAGACGACCTCTCATGACCCCCCGCCGACGAGCCTACCGGTTGCGCGACCTTCCTATACTCCGGCTGTGGCCGCTGCACGCCCCCTGACCGCCGTCGAGCGGATCCTCGCCCGCACGAGCGGGGCGGCCTCGGTGCGGCCCGGCGACATCGTCGTGTGCGCTGCCGACCGGGCGGTCCTGCTCGAGACGCTGTTCATGCCGAACTCGCTGAACTGGCGTGATCCGCTCGTCGTGGCGGCGCCGGAGCGGGCGCTCATCGTGTTCGACCATGCGGTACCGGCGCCGTCGGCCGCGGAGGCCGGCGCGATGACCCGGGCACGCGCCTTCGCCGAGCGCTTCGGCATCGAGAAGGTGGACGTCGGCGGTCACGGCATCTCGCATCAGATCGTCGCCGAGCGCGGGCTGGCGCGGCCCGGCGAGCTGCTGCTCTGCTCCGACTCGCACACCTGCGCCTCGGGTGCCTTCAACTGCGCGGCGCGCGGTGTCGGCGGGCTGGAGCTGCTCCAGGTCGTCTGCACCGGCGGCACCTGGTTCGTCGTGCAGCCGACGATCCGTGTCGAGCTGAGCGGTGCGCTGCCCGTCGGCTGCGAGGGCAAGGACGCGTTCCTCGCGCTCGCCGCGCGCTTCGGCTCGGCCGACAACTGCAATCTCGAGTTCACCGGCCCTGGTGTGACGGGGCTCTCGCTGCACGATCGCCGCACCATCGCCACCCAGTGCGCCGAGGTCAACGCCGAGTTCGTGCTATTCCCCTGCGACGACGTCGTGCGCAACACGCTCGCGGCGCTCGGGGTGCACGAGGGCGGGAGGCCGGGCGGCTTCACGCCGGCCGTCGCCGACCCGGGCGCCGAGTACGCCGCGACGTGGGCGCTCGACCTCTCGACGGTCGTGCCGCAGGTGGCGACGCCGGGTGCGGTGGTCGGCAACGTCATAGCGGCCGCCGACGCGGGCAATGTGCAGCTCGACCAGTGCTTCGTCGGCTCGTGCGCGAATGGCCACCTCGAGGACTTCGCCGTCGCAGCGGCGCTGCTGCGCGGCCGGCACGTCGCCACGGGCACCCGGCTGATCGTCACGCCGGCGTCCCAGCAGGTCTTTCTCGACGCGGTGCGCGCCGGCTACGTCGCCGAGATCATGGCGGCCGGCGGCGTCGTCACACCGTCCACCTGCGGCGCGTGCTTCGGGTACCACATGGGCGTGCTCGGCGACGGCGAGACGTGCCTGACCGCGTCGACGCGCAACTTCAAGGGGCGGATGGGCAGCCCCGACGCGCAGGTGTGGCTGGGCTCGACGCGGACGGTCGTGGCGTCGGCGATCGCCGGGCGCATCGTCGACCCGCGGACGGTGGACGCAGCGGCGGGAGCTTCAGCGGCGGGCGCTTCGGCGGCGGGCCAGGGGGCCCGGGTCACGTGATCGTCGAGGGTCGCGCCTGGGTGTTCGGCGACGACATCAACTCCGACCTGCTGTACCCGCAGGCGGCGTTCGGGCTGCCGCTCGACGAGGCGATCGGCTACGTCTTCCGCGCGAACCGGCCCGGCTGGGTCGATCTCGTGCAGCCCGGCGACGTCATCGTCGGCGGCCGCAACTTCGGGATGGGGAGCGCGCGCACCGCGGGCGCCCTGCTGCGCCGTCTCGGCATCGCCGCCTGCACGGCCGACTCGTTCGCCAGCCTGTTCTTCCGCAACGGCATCAACACCGGCCTGCCGGTGCTCGCCTGCCCCGGCGTCACGGCAGTCGTCGAAGAGGGCCAGCGCGTCCGCCTCGACCTGGGCACGGGGCTCGTGCGCAATCTCGACACGGGGGCGGAGGCGCAGGGCGCGCGCCTCCCGGCGGAGCTGCTGGAGACGCTCACCGGCGGCGGCGTCCTCGCGAGCCTCGAGCGGCGCGGGCTCATCGCCCCGCCCGCCCGCTGAGCCCACCACACCACGACGCACGCGACAAGGAGCGACCGATGGCCACCACGCATCCCTGGGCCGACCTGCTGGACGACGAGGACCGCCTCGTCATCGAGCGCGGCCAGTACGGCAAGACCCGCGGCCTCGGCGAGCGGCCGGTGCTGCTTGTGATCGACTGTCAGCTCAACTACATCGGCCGCGACGAGCCGATCACCGAGCAGCAGGACGAGTATCCCGCAGGGGGCGGCGCCGAGGCGTGGAAGGCCGTCCGCAACATCGGCCGCCTGCTCCCGCTCGCGCGCGCCGCGAACGTGCCCGTCATCTACTCGCGCAACGTCGCGAAGCAGACGGTGAAGTTCGACGGCTTCCAGAAGAAGGCGGGTTGGGATCACTCGAAGACGATCGACGGGCAGCCGGGCATCGTGATCGTGAGCGAGATCGCGCCGCATGCCGACGACGTCGTGATCGACAAGAGCTACGCCTCGCTGTTCTGGGGCACGCCGATCCTCACCTACCTCGTCGCGTTGCGCGCCGACTCGCTGATCGTCACGGGCGTGTCGACGTCGGGCTGCGTGCGGGCGACGCTCGTGGACGGGATCACGCGCGGCTTCAACGCCGTGGTCGTCGAGGACGCGACCGCCGACCGCGTCAAGGCGTCGCACAAGACGGCGCTGCTCGACATCTGGATGAAGTACGCCGACGTCGACACGACCGACGCGGTGGCGGAGTACCTGAAGGGGCTGCCGAGGTGACGGGCTCTCCGGCCGGCGCCCGGCCGCCCGTCGCGCCCGCCTCCGCCGGCGCCCGGCTGCGCGGGCTGCTCGCCCGGCCCGAGCCGCTCGTCGCCCCCGGCGCGACCAGCGCGCTGCTCGCCAAGCTGATCGCCCGGGCCGGCTTTGATGCGGTGTACCTGACCGGCGCCGGCGTCTCCCACGCGTACCTGGGCGAGCCCGATCTCGGCCTGACGACGCTCACCGAGTGCGCCGCGATGGTCGAGTCGCTCGCCGGCGCGTCACCGCTGCCGGTGATAGCAGACGCCGACACGGGGTTCGGCGGCGTGCTCAACGTGCAGCGCGCGGTGCGGCTGTACGAGTCGCGCGGCGCCGGCGCGATCCAGATCGAGGATCAGGTGCACCCGAAGCGCTGCGGCCACTTCGACGGCAAGGAGGTCGTCGAGGTGCCGGAGATGCTCGCGCGCATCCGGGCAGCCCTCGACGCGCGCAACGAGCTGCTGGTGATAGCACGCACCGACGCGCGCACCGTTCTGGGGCTGGACGAGGCGATCGAGCGCGGACGCGCCTATGCCGACGCGGGCGCCGACGTGGTCTTCATCGAGTCGCCGCTGTCCGTGGATGAGCTAGAGCGGGTCGGCCGCGAGCTCGGCTCGCGGGTGCCGCTGCTGGCGAACATGGTGGAGGGTGGCAAGACGCCGCTGCTCTCGGCGGCGGAGCTGGGCCAGCTGGGCTACGACATCGTCATCTTCCCGGGCCTGCTGACGCGGATCATCGTGCGCGCAGTGCAGGAGGCGCTGGGCGTGCTGCGCGCCGAGGGCGACTCGCGGCCGCTGCTGCCACGGGCGGCCAGCTTCGACGAGCTGAGCGTGATCGTCGGCCTTGCCGAGCGCGACGCGTTGACGCGGCGGCTCGAGCTGGGCGAGTAGATGGAGCGGGCGGTGGCGGCGCGGTCGATGCGTGCCGCCCGTCCCTAGCGTCCGTCGCCTACGAGCAGCCCGTCCACGAAGCGGACGACCGCCCGGGTTGTCTCGAGCCGGAAGGCGGCGAGTAGCCGCTCCGTCTCGTCGGCGGCAGCCGCGAGTCTAACCGCGAGCGCCTCCTCGATCGCGATCAACGCTACTTGCTGGATCAGGAGCAGCGGCCGTGCGTCGAGGCCGGCGCGCCGGGTGAAGACGAGCTTGAGTAGCAGCAGCGAGCGCGCGTCACGGACGTGCTCGACCGGCTCCGCGAACCAGCGCCGCACCCGGGCGCGTCCCGCCCGTGTGCAGCCTACGATCGTCCGCTGCGGCCCGCGCGTCCCTTCTTCGACGCCCTTCTCCTCGATCAGCCCGGCCGCGAGCAGCGTGTCGAGCGCGCGGTAGACGAGCGCGCGCGGAAACGTCCAGGCGGCGCCGATCTCGCCGTCCGCCGACAGCGCCCGTGCGACAACCCAGCCGTGCGTCGGCCTCTCGGCAACCAGCGCCAGCACCGCCCATTCGCCGGGCGAGAGGTCGCTATGCCTGCGCATGCCGGCACCGTACCGCCTCGCGCCGGGCGTCGTCCCGGCGGCTACGCATAGGGGAACAGCCGCGTCGCCGTCGCCTTGAACGAGGCGACCGCCTCCTCGCCCTCGGCGAGGCCGAGGCGCGCCGCCGACTCACCTGTGATCTCGGCCGTGAGCCCGCCGACGGTGACTCGTGTGCGGTTACCGACCGCGAACAGCGACAGCACCGGCCCACTGACGTGGTTGAGCGAGGAGTCGGCCGGAGCGCCGCGGGCGATCGACACCTCCCAGGGCTGGATGGCGACGCTGACTCGCCCCGCTGCCAGGTCGGTTGAGAAGACGCTCGCGCCCGAGTCGAGCACGATCTCGGTGAGCTCGCGATGTGGCCGGGCGTTGCCGAGCAGGAGGTTGGCCCCGGTGAGGCTCGCGACGAACGGGCTCGCCGGGCGAGCGAGCACCTCCTCAGGACGGCCGACCTGCACCAGCCGACCATCGCTGATCACTGCGACGCGGTCGGCGAGGATGGCGGCCTCGAAGAAGTCGTGCGTGACGAGCAGAGTGGGCAGGCCGAGACCGGTCAGCAGCTCGTGCAGCTCGCCGCGCACGGCGCTGCGGGTCTGCGCGTCGAGTGCCGCGAGCGGCTCGTCGAGGAGCAGCACCTTCGGGTCGCGTGCGAGCGCCCGCGCCAGGGCGACCCGCTGGCGCTCGCCCCCGGAAAGCGTTCCGGGCCTGGCGCCTGCCAGGTGGTCGATCCGAAACCGCCGGAGCAGCTCGTCGACGCGCGCCTTGCCGCCGTAGGCGACGTTCTGCCGCACCGTCAGGTGTGGGAAGAGGGCGTACTCCTGGAAGACGAGCCCGACGGCGCGACGGTCTGGATCGAGGCAGGTGCGGGCGCTCCGGGGGCTCGCCGGAATGTCTTCGAACCACACCTCGTCGCCGAGTGCTATCACTCCGCGCTCGGGCCGCTCGAGACCGGCGACGGCCCGCAGCACCGTCGACTTCCCCGCGCCGTTTGGCCCGACGAGCGCGACGGTCTCGCGGCCGACCTCGAGTGCTAGCTCGACGTCGAAGGAGCGGCGAGGAAGCGTGATGTCGATCCGGAGCGCTTCCATCGGAACCTCAGTTTGAGGGAGACGAGCAGGACGGCGCTGACGACGACGAGCAGGCCGCCGATCGCGAGCGCGGTGTCGAAGTTGGAGTCGAACTCGGCGTAGATGGCAAGCGGCAGCGTCTGCGTGCGGCCCTGCAGGCTGCCGGCGAACATGATCGTCGCGCCGAACTCGCCGAGGCCGCGCGCGAACGCGAGCGCCGCGCCCGCTGCCAGACCCGCCTTCGCGAGCGGCAGGACGATGCGTGCGAAGGTGCGCGCCTCGCCGGCGCCGAGCGTGCGCGACGCATCGACGAGCACGGGGTCGACCGCCTCGAACGCCGTGATCGCCTGGCGCACGTACAGCGGTGAGGCGACGAACGCGACTGCCATTACTACTGCCGCTTGCGTGAACGGCACCTGCCAGCCGAGGAACGAGAGCGTCGGCCCGAGCAGCCCGACCCGCCCGAACGCGGCCAGCAGCCCGATGCCGGCGACGGCGGGTGGCAGCACCAGCGGCAGCTCCACCAGCGTCACGGCGAGGGACCGGCCAGGGAAGCGGCGCGTCGCCAGCAGGTACGCCGCCGGCGTCCCGAAGAGGAGGATGAGCGCCTGCGCGATCAGCGTGGTCTCGACGCTCACCACGATCGCATCGGTGACGACGCTGCGGCCGAGCTGGTCGACGAGGCGGCCGAGCGGCACCCGCGTGAAGATGGCGACGAGCGGCAGCAGCAGGAACGCGCCGGCGATGGTCGCCGAAACGCCCAGCCCGAGGGGGAAGAGCCTCCTCGTCACGGGCTACCGGAGGGGACGCCGGGGGGCGACGAAGCCCGCGGCAACCAGCTTTGCCTGGCCGACCCGGGAGAGGAGCCGCTGCACGAACGCCACCGCCGCCGCCCGCCGGCCACTCGACCTCACGACCGCCACCGCGTAGCGGACGACGGGCTGTGCCTTCGCCGGGAGCGCTATCACCTTCACCTTGCCGGCCAGAGCCTGCGCGTCCGTCGCGTAGACGAAGCCCGCGTCCGCCTCGCCCAGCGCGACCTTGCCCAGGATCGAACGGGCGTCGCTCTCCTCGCTGACGACCGCCTCGAGCACACCGGTCAGTCCCAGCCGTGCGAGCGCCGTGCGCGTGTACGCC
>JANXXF010000051.1 GCA_025350775.1 Actinomycetes bacterium | reverse complement strand
TAGTCCGGGGTGCTCGGCAGACCGGACGACTCGACCGCGCTAGCGCTGACTCCTCCCAAAACTGTGAGCGCGAGACCGACCGCAAGCGCGAAGACACCAACTCCTGCCCCGGCGGACAGCCGCCGGCGAGGCCCCGCCATGCTCATACCGGACACGACAGCAGGGTAACTGGTCTCGCCGACCGGGGCTCACGGGAAAAGTCTCCACCGGGCGCGGCATGCCCGAGATCCAGTCGCGTCCGCTGTCGGCGCTCGTCGCTGACGGCAACCACGCCGACATCGGGGGCTTCGTCGCTCTCGGCGTCGTCGCCAGCGCGATCGTCGTCGCACGCAGATTCCGCCTCGACGACCCGATCATCGGCATGGCGATCACCCTCGTCAGCCTCAAGATCACCTGAGACTTCTGGCGCACGAAATCGACAACCGAGGCCGGCGAGAGAAACCTCCGGGTGCCTTAACGGCCGGCGGCGTGTGCCGTGATCGACAAGAGGCGCTCAGCCGCCTTGTGGTCGACCTGAAGCGTCGTGTGGTCGATCTCGAAGCGATCGCGAAGGAGCTTTTCGAGTTCCACGCGAGTCTCGTGGCAATCGTTGCCGGGCTGGACGAGCACGTGTGCGGCGAGGCTGGGGAACTCGGGGGTGATCGCCCAGACGTGGAGGTCGTGTACTTCAACGACGCCGGGGTGGGCGGCCAGCGCACGGCCGATCTCGGTGACGTCCATGCCAGGCGGGGCGGCTTCGAGCAGGACGAGCACCGAGTTGCGGAGCACCGTCCATGAGCTGGCGAGGATGAGCGCTCCGAGCACGATGCTGAAGAGCGGGTCGGCGTAGCGCCAGCCGGTCGTGATGATGACGACGCCTGCGATGACGACGCCGAACGAGCCGATGGCGTCGCCGGCGAGGTGGATGAACGAAGCGCGGAGGTTAAGGTCGCGGCCGCCGCGACGGAACACAAATGCGGCGCCAACCGCGTTGATGAGCAGGCCAAGCGTGGCGACGCCGATTAGCCAGCCGCCAGTGACATGCGGGGGGCTCTGGAAGCGCCGGGCCGCCTCGACGAAGATCAGGATCGCGATCACGACGAGCGAAACGGCGTTCAAGAGGGCGGCAAGGACCTCCGCGCGCTTGAAGCCGAAGCTGCGATTCGGCGTCGCCGGGCGGGAGGCAAGCCACACTGCCCCGGCCGCGACTGCAAGGGCAGCCACGTCAGAGAGGTTGTGACCAGCGTCTGCGAGCAGCGCAAGGCTGCCTGTCGAAAAACCGATCACCACCTCGACGACGGTGTAGACGGCGTTCAAAGCGAGTGCGATCCCGAGCGAACGGAGGCTTCCACCGCCACCGAAGCCATGCACGTGCGCGCCCCTGCGTGCGTGGGTGTCATCGTGTTCATGTCCGTACGCGTGCGCTCCGTGGTGGACCGTCGCGTCTGCCTGACCGTGTGGCTCAGCAGGCATCGCAGCAGCCCTCGCCGCGCCAGCTCGCTCGCCCCTCCCAGAGGGCGACTCCAGCGATTGCAAGCGCGGTCAGCGGGTCGGCCCACCACCAGCCGAGCAGGGCGTTCGCGCCGAGCCCGATCAGCAGTGCGACGGAGAGGTACGCGCAGAGCTGGGTCTGCGCGGCTTCCTTGACTGTGGCGGCCGAGCGGAGTCGGTTGCCGAGCCTGCGCTTGGCGATCGCGAGCAGCGGCATCGTCGGAGCGGTGAATGCGGCAAGGCCTATACCGATCCAGCTCGCCTCGGGGTGCCGCGCAGAGAGCAGCGTCCGGATCGCCTCGACGCCGACATAGGCGGCGATGGCGAAGAAGCTGATGGCAATCAGCCGCTGGGCATCTCGCTCCGCCTTGTGCGAGCCGACCCGTGCCCCGGTGAAGAGCCAGACGACGACGAGGCCGGCGAGCGCCTCGATCATGCTGTCGGCACCAAACCCGACCAGAGCGATCGAGCCGGCTGAGATCCCCGCACCGACCGCGATCGCGAACTCGACGACATGCCACGCGATCGCTGCCACTGCGAGCCGCCGCACACGACCCTCCAGCACTGCACGCTCGGCCGGCGACGGCATCAGCGCAGCCACCGGCGCGCTCGACGGACGCGCGTTCCCGATCTGGAGAAGCTGAGAGCCTGGCTCAGCCACGCGCTACCTCCAGCGTCGCCATGGTGCTCGCCCGTGCGAGCACCATGATCAGCAGCTGGCGACCCTCGTCGGTGAGCGCGTACATGACCATCTTCCCGTCCCGGCGCGACCGGACGACTCCCTGTGCACGCAGCACCCGTACATGATGCGAGACGAGGTTCTGCGCGCGTTCGGCAACCCACGAGAGATCGCAGACGCACAACTCGTCGGTCTCGAGCAAAGCGGCCGCCAGCGTCAGGCGCGTCGGGTCGGCAAGCCCCCGCGCCATCCCGGACGCGCGCTCTGCCACCTCTCGCGAGAGACGCTGCCCGCGGAGACGTTCGGCGACCGCCAGGTCGAGGCAGAGCAGATCACAATGATCATCGGACACATCGACACTCTAATGGATGTTGAATCGTCTCGTTGGCCCGGAAGCAGAAGCGCGACGGACGCCACGTGCGCGTGACAGCACCCGTGCGGGATGGAACCACACGGAACACTCTCGAACCGTGAAGTGCCGCAAGGGCGCCCGCAGTTTCTTGTGTGTACCGGCCACGGCAATTACAGCCCGCATCTGAGAGTCCCCTCCGGTCGAGCTGGTTGTGGTCATGTGCTTGCTCGCGGCGGGCCATCCACCGTTGCGACGGCTTCCCTCAGAAGGTCGAGCACCTTGTTCTGTCCCTCGAGAATCTCGAGTTGCTGGGTGCTGAGCTGGTGCAACGTGAGGATCGTCTCGTGGTCGGCAAGCGCTCGGGCGTCGCTCGTCCGCTGGGCGAGATTGGCGCTGACCTGAAGTGAGATCATGATCGAGAGCTGTGGCAGGTTGAGGATCGTCAACAGGAGCGGCCAGGGCGTCTTGTCGAAGCCGACGACGTTGCCGGCAAAGAGCCAGACAACGATGGCGAGCGTCACGAAGACGAAGACCCACATCGAGCCGACGAAACGATTGACCCGGTCCGCGATCTTGTCGAGCAGGCTCGGCCCCCGATGATGCTCGGAAAGGACGAGTTGATGGACAACCTTTGGCGTCGACGTCATGGGCATTCCCTCCGGGCAGTGAGTAGAGCAGCCGATTCACTAACGGACGATACGGGCTTGAGCGCGGTTCTGTTCACCACTGGCTGTAGGCGAGACTGGAGTTGGAGCTGACCTGCTTTCGTCAACCTCGGTGCTCTGCCCGCGGTTCCGTGAGGTCTGGTTCCTATAGTTTTTTTGGCACAAATACCCGCGCTGCTCCGCACCCTCGACGCGATCCACCTCGCCAGCGCGCTCGTGCTGAAGCCCGAGCTGGACGCGTTCGTCGTCTACGACCGCCGGCTCGCCGCCGCGGCCGCCGCGCTCGGCCTACCGGTGTCGTCACCCGGCGCCGCAGCCTGAGACCGGCGCCACGCCCGGCGCCGCGGCCTGAGACCGGCGCG
>JANXXF010000022.1 GCA_025350775.1 Actinomycetes bacterium | reverse complement strand
GTCTAGGACACCCGGCCGATCGCCGCCACTCCAGCCTCGGCCATGAGCACGCCGATCGAATACGAGATGCTCCGCCAGACGAACTCATCGGCAGCACGAAACTCCAGCAAGCCGACTCCACGAAACCCGGGGCACAGCATTGTTCTGAGATTCGTCGTCCGGCGGGTCTCGGAGCATTGGCCGCTCATCCGTTGAGAGGAGACGGGGTTGAGCGAGCAGCGGAAGTACCGCAGTTGGACTGCGAAGCAGAAGCTGGAGATCGTGCTGGCCGGCTTGAAGGGCGACCGCACCGTCAGGGAGGTCTGCCGGGAGCACGGGATCGCCGAGACGCTCTACTACGGCTGGCGTGACAAGCTGCTGGAGGGCGGCCTGACCGCGCTGGCAGGCAAGGAAGACCGCCAGGGTGAGAAGGAGTTGCGCCAGCGGATCGGCCAGCTCGAGCGGGCCCTCGGCCGCAAGACCTACGAGTTGGAGGTCGCGGGGGAAGCATTGCGGGGATGGGAGTGACGGCGCGCGCCGCCCGTTCTCGCGAGCTGATCGCCAAGGGCCGCAGGCCGGCGGTCGTGGCGCGCGTTCTGCAGGTCAACCGCAGCGGGCTCTACCGCACGCCGAAGCGCAGGCCTGCGGGTGTGCGCGGCCCGGTCAGTGATCCCGTCGACCGGCTGATCGCGGCGGTCGCCCACGACAACCCGACAGATGGCACGCGGATGGTCGCCGCGCTTGCCTCGCAGGAGCTCGGCCGCCAGGTCAACCGCAAGCGGGCCCAGCGGGTGATGCGCGAGCAGCGTCTGCTGCAGCGCCACCAGCCATTGCGCAGGCGGCGCAGACCGGGCTTCTTCCGCGTGGAGTGCCCCGACCAGCTGTGGCACCTCGACATGACGAGCGTCTGGGTTGCCGAGCACGGCTGGACGTACTTGAACGCAGCGATCGACTGCTGCACCCGCGAGATCGTCGGCTGGAACCTCGAACTGCGCTGCCGCACCGACGAGGCAATCGCGCTCGTCGACCACGCGGTCACCGCTCGCGGCATCCCCGCCGGCAGCCTCACCCTGGGCACCGACAACGGCTCGGCGTACACCAGCCGGCGCTTCCGCCAGAGGCTCGCCGAACACGGCGTCACCCACCGCCGAGGCGGCTACCGCGACCCGGAGTCGCAGGCGTTCATCGAGTCATGGTTCAGCAAGCTGAAGGAGCGTCTGATCTGGCGCAGCGAGTTCGAGACCCTCGACCAGGCCCGAGAGGAGACCGCCGCCTACATCGACCGCTACCACCACCGGCCGCACTCGGGGCTCCGCTACCGGACGCCCGCGGAGGTACGCAAGACCTGGGAAGATGGACAAGCACTAGTCAAACACGCGGCCTGAACTGTCGACCGCGACGGGGTCCAGGCCAAATGCGATTCGAGCCCATTCCGTGTCACCCCTCACAAGCGGTCGCAATGCCTATCTTGCAAGTCAATGCTCACCCGACGGCCGGGCGCTTGGCGCGTCAGCAATGGTAAGGATCACCTCATGTGGCCCCATCTGTGGCCCCAGAGCTTGACCCTCACTGAGACGGAGCGGAGATTCCGCGCAATCAAGCCGCCCTCGCCGACGCGCCTGGAGGGATTCGAACCCCCGACCAACGGATTAGAAGTCCGCCGCTCTTCCGCTGAGCTACAGGCGCCTGCCGCCCTAGCGTAGCCGCGTCCGGGGTCGGCAGTTACGCGCGCCGCCGACAGCGGCAGGCGTCAGGGACCCGGAATCTCGAGTTGCCTGCAGATCGCCCGAACCAGCCCCGGCCCGATCTCGGAGTGACGAGGGACGGCGGTCACCCGACGGCCGTCGCCGCTCCGCCACTTCGAGTGCCTCGCTCCCTCCGCGACCTTCGCCGCCCCGTGCGCGGCGAGATGCCGCTCGAGATCGCGAAGCTTCACGCGGAGAGCAGTTGCACGACGACGCTCTCGTCCGGTGGAGCCGCCGGAGCCTCGTCGTCGGGCGAGAGCAGCAGCCGCAGAGCATCCAGCACATTGTCCCTGGCTTCGGCACGCGTCCGCCCCTGACTGATCGCACCCGGCACCTCGACCACCCGGGCGACGATCCAGCCTGCCTCGTCCGGCTCGTCGAACGCGATCGTCATGCGCAGCCGCTCGGTCATGGAGACACGATACCGCGGCACCCTGCCGATTCTCGACATCTCATGGCCCACGCCTCGATCGTCGCACGGAAATCGCAACCACTCCGTCACGGCTACGTGCCATCTCTCCGAGGACGCCGGCCCGCCAACGCCGGACGCCCGCCCCTACTGCTGCTGCGGCGGCGGCCCGCCCGCTCCCGGCCCACCGTTCGGCGGCGGCCCCAGCCCGGGAAGCCTGGCCCCGGGCCCCGGCGGCGCACCAGCCGGCGGCCCGCCCGCACCCGCCGTCCCCCGCGTCCGCACCGGCGTCCCCCGGTAGCAGCCCAGCGAGTACGGATAGTCGGCGGTGAGCACGTAGTGGTACATCCGCACCTGCCTGCCGTTCCAGCTGATGGTGTCGGTGGTGCCGTGGCAGGCGTCGAGGTCGGCGCTGGAGAGCAGCTTGCCGCCGTCGCCGCGCGGCCCGTAGATGCCGAAGCCGTCGAGCGCGTAGCCGACGAGCTGCGAGTGCTCGGCGGTCGAGCTGCCCACCGCCAGGCACGGCGACAGCGAGTGGTAGTGGTACACGCCGCTGCGCTCCGGGTGGCCACCGCACCTGTCCAGCACCTCGTGGGCGGGCGCGTCTCTGCCCTCGGCGTCGAGCGCGTCGAACAGCACGGCACCCGTCAGCATCACGCCGATCGGGCCGCCGCCGACGCACGACGGCTTCGCGGCTGCGACGGGCGTCGCGGGCAGCGAGTAGGTGGCCGTCTGCGCCGCGATCGAGTTGGGGTTGCGGTCGATCGCGTACGCGTCGTCCGTGGTGGCGACCGGGAACACGCCGGTGCGGTGCGACGGCAGGCCGTTGCCGGTGACCGAGCGCTTCGCCCCTGTCACCACGATCCGCCGCACCGACTTCCAGGCGACGGCGCCGTCGACCGTGATCTTGGCGGTCGAGTCCCAGGTGCTGCCGTGGATCCACGAGCCGGCCGCGTGGGCGCCGCCGCCACCCACCAGGCCGCCGCACGAGTAGACGTAGCCCTGTTTCGCGGCAGTCGTCGAGACCTTGCCGTCACCCAGCGGCAGCGCGGTCGGGTTGGCGGCGCGGACGGCAGCGACCGCGGCGACGGCAAGGGCTGCCAGGCCGAGCGCCGCCAGGCCGGCAACGACGAGAGCGAGCGAACGGCGGGAATGCATGGCTCGCCTGCTCTCAGGTCGCTGCTGGAGGCGCCGCGGGAGGCGCCGCGAGCGACGGCTCCGCCAGCTCCGGCCCGGCGGCTACGATCGCGGCGGTCTCGACCCGTCGCACGTGCCGCGCGTCCCGCGCGTCGATGATCAACACCTGGATCGCACCCGCCACCGGGATCGCGCCGAGCGCCCCGACCACGCCGGCGAGCTCCGCCCCGACAAGCACCGCCACCAGCACGGCGAGTGGCGACAGCCGCACCGTGCGTCCGTAGATGACCGGCTGCAGAAAGTGGTTTTCGAGCTGCTGGTAGATCACGAAAAAGATCGCCAGCACGACGCCGGCGGTGGTCGAGTGCAGGAAACCGACCGCACAGACGACGATCGCGGCGATGGTGGCGCCGGCCAGCGGGATCAGGTCGAGCAGGGCGACGATCAGCGCGAGCGCCACGGCGTACGGCACGCCGAGCGCGTAGAGCACGACGAACGAGGCGACGCCGGCGTCGTGCTGGCGATCTTTTTCGTGATCTACCAGCAGCTCGAAAACCACTTT
>JANXXF010000505.1 GCA_025350775.1 Actinomycetes bacterium | reverse complement strand
GTCATCCCGGCTACGACCCCCAGGTCGTGGGTGATCAGGATCACGGCCGTGCCCGTCTTCGCCGTGAGGTCCTTGATGAGCTCGAGGACCTGGGCCTGGATCGTCACGTCGAGCGCCGTGGTCGGCTCGTCCGCGATCAGGAGCTGCGGCTCGAGGGCCAGCGCCATCGCGATCATTACGCGCTGCCGCATGCCGCCCGAAAGCTGGTGCGGGTAGTCGCCCAGCCTGCTGCCGGCGCCCGGGATGCCCACCTGGTCGAGCAGCTCCACCGAGCGCCGCTCCGCCTCGCGGCGACCCAGCCCGAAATGCGTCTCGAAGGGCTCGCGCAGCTGCCGGCCGATGGTGAGCACCGGGTTCAGGCTCGTCATCGGATCCTGGAAGATCATCGCGATCTCGCGCCCGCGCACCCGCCGCAGCTCGCGATCCTTCATAGCCAGCAGGTCGCGGCCCTCCAGCTCGGCGCGCCCGCCCGTCACCGTCGCCGACCGCGCCAGGATGCCGAGCAGCGCCAGCGCGGTCACGCTCTTGCCGCAGCCCGACTCACCGACGAGCCCGATCGTCTCGCCGGGCGCCACCGCGAACGAGACGCCGTTGACCGCGTGCACCGTGCCGCGCAGCGTCGAGAACTCGACGGTCAGGCCGACGACGGCGAGCAGTGGCGCGGCGGCCGAGCCGGCGGCGCCCGAAGTGGCCGTCGAGCCGGCGGCGCCCGACGTGGCAGCCGGGCCGGCGGCGCCCGACGTGGTCATGCCCGCCCCCGCAACTTCGGGTCGAGCGCCTCGCGCAGCCCGTCCCCGATGAGGTTGAAGCCGAGCACCGAGATGACGATCGCGATGCCCGGCGCCAGCGCCAGGTGCGGCGCGCTCTGCAGGTAGCGCACCGTGTCGGTGAGCATCGTCCCCCACTCCGGCGTCGACGGGTCTTGCGGGCCCAGCCCCAGGAAGCCGAGGCCGGCCGCGTCGATGATCGCGGTGGCCAGGGCGAGCGTGCCCTGCACGATCACCGGCGAGATCGCGTTGGGCAGGACGTGCGAGACGAGGATCGAGCGCGGCCGCACACCGACTGCACGGGCGGCCAGCACGAAGTCGTTCTGCTTCTGGGCGAGCACGGCGCCGCGCAGCAGCCGGGCGAAGATCGGCACGTTAACGACACCGATGGCGATCATGATCTGCGTCAGCCCCGGGCCGAGCAGAGCGACGATGCCGATTGCCATCAGGAAGCCCGGGATCGCCAGCATGATGTCCATCAGCCGCATGGTCAGCCCGTCCAGATACCGCCCGTAGAAGCCTGCGACCGCACCCAGGATCAGGCCGAGCGACAGGCCGACGGCCACCGCCACGACGCCGATCAGCAGCGAGAAGCGCGCCCCGTAGAGCACCCGCGACAGCTCGTCGCGACCGAGCGCGTCCACGCCCAGTAGATGCGAGACCGACGGGACCGGGCAGCAGCCGTTTGCGACCGCGTCCAGGTTCTGCTCGCCCGGCGCGTACGGGGCGATCAGCGGCGCGAAGATCGCCACCGTCACGAACGCGATCACGAGCGCGAAGCCGATGATCGCGCCGGGATTGCGCCGCAGCCGCTGCCAGGCGTCCGCCCACAGGCCCTGCGGCGGCGCCAGCTCCACGTCGGCGGGCACCGCCACGCCCACCGCGCTCACCGGCGCGCCAGCCGGATCCGCGGGTCGAGCAACCCGTACGACAGGTCGACGAGCAGGTTGACGACGACCACGACGACCGCGACGAAGAGGATGCCGCCCTGCAGCACCGGGTAGTCACGATTCACGATCGCGCGCTGCAGCCAGGTGCCGATGCCCGGGTAGGCGAACACCGTCTCGGTGAGGATCGCCCCCGACAGCAGCAGGCCGACCTGCAGGCCGATCACGGTCGCCACCGGCAGCATCGCGTTGCGCAGCACATGGCGGCGCTCGACGATCCGCGGTGCCAGGCCCTTCGCCCGGGCGGTGCGCACGTAGTCCTCGTTGCGCACGTCCAGCACGGCCGCCCGCGTGATGCGCGCCACGATCGCCAGCGGGATCGAGCCGAGCGCGATCGCGGGCAGCAGCAGGTGCTTGATCACATCCCACAGCGCCCCGGGGTTGCCGGCGATGATCGCGTCGAGAGCGTAGAAGTTCGTCGGGTGCGGCAGGTCGATCAGCACGGAGATCTGCCCCACCGTCGGCAGCCAGCCCAGGGTGACCGAGAAGATCCACTTGAGGATCAGCGCGAGGAAGAAGATCGGGATCGAGATGCCGAGCAGCGACGTCACGAGGCTCGCCTGATCGACGAGGCTGCCCTTCCGTTTGGCGGCGACCATCCCCAGCGGGATACCGAGGCTCACCGCGAACGCCATTGCCGCCACCGCGAGCTGGATCGTCGCGGGGAAGCGCTGCGCGATCTCCTCGCCGATCGGCCGGCGGCTGCTGATCATGAGCCTCGTGCTGGGCGTCCCGTACGTGCACACGAAGCCTGCGGTCGCCTTCCGCGCGAACGTCACCGGGTAC
>JANXXF010000495.1 GCA_025350775.1 Actinomycetes bacterium | reverse complement strand
GCCTCGAGCGCGCGCACGATGCCGGCCTGGCTGCGGGCCGTGCCGTCGACCGTGGTTGACTCGCGCCGGAGCGGCTCGAGCTCGAACGCGTCGGTGATGGCCCGCAGCCCGGTCGGCAGCGGCAGGAAGCCGGTAATGCGGTAGCCGGCCTTCCGGCCGTCGACCGGCTCGCTCGCCAACAGCCCTTTCGCCTGCAAGGTGGCGACCAGCTGCTGCGCCTTCCCCGGCCGATAGCCGCGGCCGAGCAGATCGTCCCGGGTGAACAGCTCTCGGCCGAGGGTTTTGACAGCTTCGGCCTCCTCGGGCGTCAGCTCGGGCAGTACCTGCTGTGTCGGCTGTATGCGCCCGCCGGCGTCGACGGTGACGACCGCTCCCGTGTGTGCGTCGACACTGAGCCGCACGGCCGCGACAGTGCGGACGACCTCCCGGGCCCGTAGCCCACGGCGCTCCTCGGCGAACGTCGCAACATCGAGGGTGATCTCGTAGTACGGCTCGTGCAGCAGCTCGATTCCGGCCAACTCCTCATCGATCCGGCCGACCCGGAACAGGCCGCCGCGCCGCCGCCGCTCGACCGCCGCCTCGACCGTGGCGCGGGCCTGCTCGAGGGAGAGGCGGGGAGCGATCGCCTGCGGCCCCTGACCGGCGAGCCGCCCGTCCGGCGGGCCGGCGCCGGCACCCGGCGCGGTGAGTGCGAGCTCCCCGAGCAGCCGCGACACGCGGTCGCGGTCCCACAGGTCGACGTTACGGCCCTCGGCCATCTTCAGCGCACCCGTCGTGAACGCGCTCGTCGTGGCGAGCACGCCGCGGTCGGCACCGAGGTCGTCAACGATCTGCTGCAACTTCAGCAGCGCGTCCTTGTCGACGGGCTGGTCGTACGCCTTGGCCTCGACAATCACGCGTACGACCTGGAGTGGCAGCTCGAGCTCGGCGTAGACGTCGATCTGGTGCTCGGCCCCGGAGCGGCCGGCCAGGCGCACGTTGTGCAGCGCGCGGTAGCCATGGGCTTCGAAGAGCGCATGCAGCTGCACCTCGAAGTCGGTGCCTCGCTCGAGCGACGTCGCCATCGGGAGAGTGTCCGTGAGGCATCGGTCGGCTCCCGATCTCTCAGCGGGCGCGCTCCGGGCGGGCCTCCATCCCCTAAACGTGGTATTCGCCCCGCCGACTACAGCTCTGCACCACCCGGCTGCGCCCCGTCGCGGACTCGCCCTGGAGAGGGAGTGGGACCGCGACGGGCCGGTCGGCCCCCGAGGCACGGACGCCAACGGCATCTACAGAGAGATCCAGGCAATGAGACCCAGCAGGCACCTCTCGATCGGGCAGAAGCTCCTTCTGTCGGCCGTCCTCGTGGGCGCAGCCGTCAGCGTCGGCAGCCTCGGCACGTTTGCCTCCTTCACGAGCACCACCTCGGCCAGCAGCACGCCCGCGACCGGCACGGTCACGATCGCGCTGGGCGCGACAGGCGCCTCGACGAACCGTCTCAACATCGGCGCCGGCGACATCGCGCCGGGCGACACGCTGCAGCGCTCGTTCGACCTCACGAATGCCGGCTCGATCGATCTCGCAGGAGTGACGCTGACGACGACCGCGTCGCCAAGCTCGCTGCTCGACACCGACGCGACCAACGGCCTGCAGCTGGTGATCGACCGCTGCTCGGTGGCGTGGACGGAGGGCGGCGCCGCGCCCGCGTACACGTACACCTGCGGTGGCTCGACGACGGGCGCGCTGGCCTCGCGGGCGGTCATCGGCTCGACGATCGCGCTCTCCAACCTCGGCTCGCTGACGGCCGGGGCGACCGATCACCTGCGGCTGACGCTGACGCTGCCGGGAACCGCGGGCAACACTTTCCAGAACATCACCTCCACGGTCATCTACGCTTTCACCGGCACGCAGCGGACGGCGACGAACAAGTAATGACGAGGGCAGCGGCGGCTCACGCACGGGGCGTCCTGGAAGGGGCGCTGCGTGCGCTCACGGTGCTGTCACTGCTCCTGCTGCTGCTGCTCGCGATCGGGCCGCGCACCGGCCTGTACCGGCCCGTGACCGTGCTCTCGGACTCGATGGCGCCGACGTTCTCGCGCGGTGACCTCGTGATCTCGACCACGGTGCCGCTCGCGCGCCTGCGCGTCGGCCAGGTCGTCTCGTTCCGGATCCCGGTGGGCGACCACCGTGTCGAGAGCCACCGCGTGATCGAGATCGTCAGCGGTGGCAACGAGCCCGTGGTACGCACGAAAGGAGATGCGAACACGGGCCCCGACCCCTGGAACGCGCAGCTCACCGGCGACCGCGCCTGGGTCGTCACGTACACCGTGCCGAAGCTCGGATGGGTGATCCTGCAGATGCGCGATCCGCAGCTCCGTCTGCTCGCCCTGTTCCTGGCTCCCGCGCTGCTCGTCGTGCTCGTGCTGCTGCGGATCTGGCTGCCCGGCGGCCTGCGTCTGCGCGACCGCCTGCACCTGCGCCGGCCGCGCCGCCAGGCCCAGATCGTCTGATCACTCGGACGAGGGAGAAATTGCCGGGGCTCCCGGACGATGACCACAGTGAGGCTCCTCCAGAGCAATGCCGCCGCCTCAGGGATCGAGGCGACAGGGAGCCCGGCAAGGATGCCAACTCAGGAGGTTTGAATCGTGCGTTTTTTCCGCGACCTATCGCTGGGCGCGAAGGTTGCTGCGTCATTCGCAGTCGTCGGTGTAGCATCGGCGGTCGCGGGGCTCGGCACGTTCGCAACGTTCACCAGCTCGACGTCTGCGTCCACCAGCGTCGCGACAGGCACTGTCGTGATCGCCCTCGGAGCCACAGGCGCCTCGACGAACCGGCTCAACATCAACGCCTCTACGGTGGCGGCCGGCGACACGATCCAGCGCTCGGTGACTCTGTCGAACACGGGGACGATCGACCTGTCCGGCGTGACGCTGACGACGACTGCGTCGCCCAGCTCGCTGCTCGACACCGACGCAACCGACGGGCTCCAGATGATCATCGAGAAGTGCTCCGTCGCCTGGACGGAGGCCGGCTCGTCGCCCGCCTTCACTTACACGTGCGGTGGCTCGACCACGACGGTGCTCAGCACTCGGGCCGTGATCGGGGCCTCGATGGCCCTGGCCAACCTGTCCTCGCTGACGGCCGGCTCGTCCGACACCCTGCGGATCACGCTGACGCTGCCGGGCACGGCCGGGAACACGTTCCAGGGCCTCAGCTCGACCATCTCGTACGCCCTCACCGCTACACAGCGGACGGCGACGAACAAGTAGCGCAGTCGCACCAGCTTCCGCTTCCCGTGGCGGCGGTGAAGCGGACGAACGGCGGGGTGGG
>JANXXF010000488.1 GCA_025350775.1 Actinomycetes bacterium | reverse complement strand
GCGCGGGTGTGGCAGCTGTCGGTCGGCGAACAGCAGCGGGTCGAGATCCTCAAGGCGCTGTACCGGCAGGCGCGCGTTCTGATCCTCGACGAGCCGACCGCCGTGCTGACGCCGCAGGAGGCCGAGGCGCTGTTCGTCACGCTGCGCGCGATGGCGGCCGAGGGCCGGACGGTGATCTTCATCTCGCACAAGCTGCGCGAGGTCGCCGCGGTGGCCGATCGCGTGACCGTGCTGCGCGCCGGCAAGGTCGTCGCGGCCGTCGAGATGGCCGACACAACGCCCGAGCTGCTCGCGGCGCTGATGGTCGGCCGCGACGCCGTCGAGGGCGCCTCCCGCGCCGAGCCCTACGCCGGCAGCGGCGAGCCGGTGCTCGAGCTGGACGGGCTCTGGGTGGCCGGCGACCGCGGCCTGGCAGCAGTGCGCGGCGCCTCGCTGACGGTACGTAGCGGCGAGATCGTCGCCATCGCCGGGGTTGCCGGCAACGGGCAACGTGAGCTGGCGGAGGCCGTGGCGGGGATGCGCTCGCCGAGCGCGGGCGAGGTGCGCGCGGGCGGGCGGCGGCTGCGCGGCGGAGATGCGCGCGCGGCGATCGCGGGTGGCATCGCCTACGTGCCCGAGGATCGGATGGGCACCGGCGTCGCGCCGAGCCTGCCGGTGTCGGCCAACCTCATCCTCAAGGGCTACCGCTCCGGCGCCTTCTCGCACGGGCCCCTGCTGTGGCCGCACCGGGTGCGCGTGTTCGCGCAGGCGCTCGTCGAGCGCTACGCCGTACGCGTCGCCGGCATCGACACGCCGGCCCGTCAGCTCTCGGGTGGCAACCTGCAGAAGGTGGTGCTGGCGCGCGAGTTCTCGGGCGACCCCCGTGTGATCGTGGCCGCCTCGCCGACGCGCGGGCTCGACGTCGCCGCCATCGAGACGGTGCACGGGTACCTGCGCGCCGCCGCCGCCCGTGGCCTCGGCATCCTGCTGATCAGCGAGGATCTCGAGGAGATTCTGGCGCTCGCGCACCGCGTAGCGGTGCTGTACGAGGGCGCCATCGTCGGCGAGCTGGACGCGGCGACGGCGACGGCCGCTCAGCTCGGCCTGCTGATGGCGGGCGGGGCCGACCCGGGCGGGGCGGAGCCGGGCGGCGTCACGCCTGGGGCCGCCGCATGATCCGCCTAGAGCGGCGGCTCGAGCAGCCGCGCTGGCTCTCGGTGGCGGTTCCCGTCACCTCGCTGGCGGTCGCCTTCGTCGTCTCGGCGATCCTGCTGGCAGCCACCGGGCACGACCCGGCGCACACCTACGGCCGGCTGATCAGCGAGGCGTTCCTCTCGACCAGCGCTCTTTCGGCGACGCTCACCACCGCGACGCCGCTCGCGTTCACGGGCCTCGCCGCGGCGGCGGCGTTCCGGATGCGCCTCTTCAACATCGGTGGCGAGGGGCAGCTCTACGCCGGTGCGATCGCGTCGATGGCGGCGGGGCTCGCGCTCGGTGGCGTGTCGGGGCCGCTGGCGATCTTCCTGATGGTGGTCGCCGGGTGCGCCGGCGGCGCCCTCTGGGCCCTCATTCCCGGCCTGCTGCGGGCCTTTCTCTCGGCCAACGAGATCATCGTCTCGCTGATGCTCAACTACGTCGCGGGGCTGATCCTCAACTTCCTCATCTTCGACAGCTTCTCGTACTGGCGGGACACGTCCACCGCCGATGCCAGGGTGTTCCCGCAGGGGCGCGCGCTCGACCCCGGCGCGATGTGGCCGGCGCTCCACCTGGGCACGGTCGTCGTGCCGCTGGGACTGCTGTTCGGCATCGGCGGCGCGGTCGGGCTGGCGGCGCTCTACGGCCGCACACGCTTCGGCTTCGAGGTGCGGGTGCTCGCCGACTCCGAGCGCGCCGCGACCTACGCGGGCATCCGGGTCAAGCGGTCGATCCTGGCCGTGATGGCGATCTCGGGCGGCATCGCCGGGCTCGGCGGGGCGAGCCAGAGCGGCGACTTCCGTCACGCCCTCGACCCGCGTGGCCTCGGCCAGTCCGGCTACGGCTACGCCGGCATCGTGGTCGCTGCGCTCGGCCGCTACAACCCGTACCTCGTCGTCGTGCTGGCGTTCCTGCTCGGCGGGCTGCAGAACGCCGGCTACGCGTTGCAGGGCGCCGACTTTCCGAGCGGCCTGGTCGGCGTCATCCAGGGCGTCATCCTCTTCTGCGCGCTCGGCGGCGAGCTGTTCGTGCGCTACCGGCTGCGGCCCGTGCGGCGGCGGCCGGGGGCGGCTGGGGTCGGGGCAGGTGCGGGCGCGGACGCCACCCGGGACGCCGCTACGACCGCTGCCGCGCCCGAGGAGTCGCGCCCGTGAACAACTCGATCCTCGTCGTCGTGCTCGCCTCGGCGGTCGCCTACGGCACGCCCCTCCTCTACGCGGCGCTGGGCGAGCTGCTGTCCGAGCGCGCAGGCGTGCTCAATCTCGGCGTCGAGGGGATGATGCTCGTCGGCGCGGTCATGGGGTTCTGGGCGGTGCAGCACGTCGGCGGCGCCTCGGTGCTCTCGCTCGTCGCGGCGCTGGCTGTGGCGGCCTTCGCGGGCGTCGTCGTGGCCGGCATTCACGCGTTCCTCTCGATCACGCTGCGCGCCAACCAGATCGTCTCCGGCCTGGCGCTGTCGATCTTCGCCGGTGCCGCGGGCCTCTCGTCGTACCTCGGCAACGACCTCGGGCTCGGCAACGCCCCCGCCCGCCACGCCTTCTCGCCGATCGACGTGTTCGGGCTCGCCGACACGCCCGTCGTCGGGCCGATCCTCTTCCACCAGACCGCCCTCGTCTACGCGTCGTGGGTCGCCGTCGTGCTGGTGTGGCTCTACCTCTCACGCACGCGCGTGGGACTCAACGTCCGCGCGGTGGGCGAGAGCCCGGCAGCCGCCGACGCGGTCGGCATCGGCGTGGTGCGCTACCGCTACGCGCACGTGCTGGCGGGCGGCGCGTTCGCGGGGGTCGGCGGCGCCTGCTTCAGCCTGTCGATCACACCGCAGTGGGTGGACGGCCTGACCAGCGGCGCCGGCTGGATCGCGATCG
>JANXXF010000472.1 GCA_025350775.1 Actinomycetes bacterium | reverse complement strand
AGAAGGCGCTGCTCGCGCTGATCGTGCCGTAGGGGCGGATCAGGGGCCGGCGCGCCGGTGGGTTCAACCTGGATCCGCCGTTTTCGTGATCGCGGGGCGCTCGTCTGGACTGTCAGGACGCGCTGGGGCCGTACGGGGCGGGCCGGTGGCCCGTTGCGGAGGCTCCAGCGCGGAGCGCACCGGCCGGGTGCAGGCCCCGCCGCCGCAGGCTGGGGCCGAAACCCCGTCGGGGAGCGGCCTGGCAGTCTGGACGAGCCGCAACGCCCGCGAAAAACGGTGGATCCAGGCTCAGGCCGGAGAGCCCGACGGCTTCGGCGTGAGCCGCGTGTCGAGCGCGCGCAGCCACGCCCCTGCAAAGCGCCCCCCGAAGGCATTGCCGAGCGGCCACGCCAGCTTTAGCCGCCGCGTCGCGCCCGCGTCGGTGCCCCAGATGCGGACGGCGAACGTGACGTTCGTGCCGGCCCGCCCGGCGCGTTCCTCTGGGGCGAGCTGGAACGAGAGCACCACCTTGACGTGGCCCGGCTCGGCGAACGCGTTCAGCTCGCGCTTGTCCTTGATGCGCGGCTCCGGGGCGAACACCTTGGTCAGCTTGCCGACGCGCCCGAGCAGCACCTCGCGCAGCGGCATCACGCCCATCACGGCGAAGCCGGCGTCGAGCATCTGCGCATAGAGCGGCTTGCCGTCGACGAACGGCATCAGAGGCTTCGCCACCTTCAGGCCGATGCGCACGAGCGGGATCTCGGCCGGCATGATCTTCTGCAGCTCGGCGAAGACGCTGCCGGGCGACACGGGCAGCCAGCGCGAGTCGGCGCGGCCGAGGGCGGTCTCGGGGGCGATCTGCTCGAGCAGCATGGCGACGGAGCCTACAGGCCGAGCGAGCCGGGATTGACGAGCCGCTGCGGGTCGAGGGCGCCCTTGATCGCGACGAGCGTCTCGAACGTCGCCGACTCCAACGAGTCACGGAACGGATACCACTTGCCGACCTGGAGATGGGTGCCGCCCATCGCCGAGAAGAGCGTGGCGAACTCGCGGCGGAGGGCCGTGCCGGCCGCGCGGGCCTCCAGGTTCGGGGGCGCCGAGCCGAACTGCTCGACCATGTCGGAGGGGGCGTGGCGGGCGCGGTACGGCCCGATCGAGTCCGGCCACCACACGACCGGCTCGAACACGACGAATCCGGCGGAGACGGCGGTGAGATACGTGATGCGCAGGTCGTGGAGCTCGATCACGGCGCGGCGGCTCTCGACGAGCGCGGCGGCCGCTGCCTGCGCCGCCTCCACCTTCGAAAACGGGAAGACCCCGTGCACGGGCAGGCGCACATGCCCCTCCGTGCCGACGAAGCCGCGCAGGCCGCCGCCGAACGGGTCGGCGCGCATCGCGAGCGGCAGGCTCGGGTCGATCTCTCGGCCGCCGCCGCCGGGCCGCGCGCCGATGCCGCGCAGCAGCGCGACCTGCGCGTCGACGAGAGTCTCGTCGCTGCCCTCGACGCTCGCGTGCAGCGACCACTCGACGCCCTCCAGGAACGAGAAGCCGAGCTTGCGGTAGATCGCGTGGTTCGCCGGGTCGAAGATGAAGAGCTCGGCGGCGAGCTGCAGCCGCGCCATCTCGGCCAGGGCAGCGTTGGCGCCGGCGAAGGTGTCGAACGCGAACGAGATCGCCTCGTTCACCAGCGGCAGCTCGATCAGCCGGATCGCGGCGCGCGACTTGACGCCCAGCGCCCCGGTGTCGGCGAGGAAGAGGCCGGTGAGGTCGGGGCCGTAGTAGCGCGTGAACGGGCTGCCGTTGCGGTGCGCCCACGAGCCGGTGCGCACCACCGTGCCACCCGCGCCGACGACCTCCAGGCCGATCGTGCAGTCGGCGGCGGTGCCGTAGATGCCGGAGCCGTAGAACAGGCTGTTCTGCGAGAGCGTCCCGCCGACCGTCGCGAAGCGCCCCGAGAGCGGCCCGAAGTACGGCGTGCGGACGCCCTCGGCGCTCGTCGCGAGGTACAGCTCCTCCCAGGTGACGCCGACGTCGGCGACGACGTAGAGATCCTCCGTGTTGACCTCGACGCGCGTCATGCGCGTGGTGTCGATGAGCACGGCCGCGCCGCTCGCGGGCTCGAAGCCCTGCGTGTACGAGATGCCGCCGCCGCGCGGGACGACGGGGATGCCGGCCTCGTGCGCGACGCGGACGACCGCCGCGATCTCCTCGGCCGAGCCCGGCCGCGCCACGATCTCCGCGACGGCGAGGGGCTCCTGGCTGAGATCCCAGGAGTAGTACTCGCGCTCCTCCGCCGACTCCAGGACGTTCTCCGCCCCGACGACCGTGCGCAGCGCGTCGCCGATCTGCGCTCCTGTGCTCACCGCCATGTCGTCCCTCCTACTCGATGCCGAGCGAGCCGGGGTTGATCAGGCCGTTCGGGTCGAGCGCCCGCTTCAGCGCAAGCAGCGCGTCGGCGTAGGCCGGCTCGACCTGCGACTGGAACTCGTACCACTTGCCGATCTGCAGGTGGACGGCGCCGAGCGAGTCGAAGATCGCGGCGAGCTCCTTGCGCATCCGCAGCGCGACTTCGCGCGTCTCGAGGTCGGCCGGGATCTTGGCCCACTCGTCGGCGTACTCCTTCTCGATCTTCTCGAGGCGGAACTCGCCGAGCTCGTCGGTCCAGTAGAAGCTCGGCTCGAAGATGAAGTCGGTGCCGGAGGCGAGCGTCAGCAGCGACAGCTTGATGTTGTGCTTCTTGATCAGGTCGTCGTTCTGCGCGAAGTAGGCGACGCAGGCGTCGGCGGCGGTCTTGGCCTTCGACCGCGGGAAGATGCCGTGGATCGGCATCCAGACCTCGCCCTGCGGGCCCATCAACACCGAGCGCACGGCGCCGAACGGGTCGGCGCGGACGGCCATCGGCACGCTCGGGTCGATCTCGACGCCGTGGCGCAGGCCGATCGCCCGCACGACATCGGCAGCCGCCTCGGCGGTGGCGTCGTCGGCCCCGTCCACCACGGCGAAGATCGACCACTCGACCCCGCGCAGGAACGCGAAGCCGAGGTCGGCGAAGACGCCGTTGTAGAGCGGGTCGAAGCCGTAGGCCTCGGTGGCGAGGCCGGTGCGGGCGATGTCGAGCAGCAGCTCGTTCGAGACGTCGAAGCTCGGCACCGAGAACGCGAGGCCGACCGACGCCGCCGGCATCGGCACCACCTTCAGCGAGGCCCTCGTCTTGATGCCCAGGGCGCCGGTGTCGGCGATGAACAGGCCGGACAGGTCGGGGCCGTAGTAGCGCGTGAACGGCGTGCCGTTGCGGTGCGCCCACGAGCCCGTGCGGATCGTCTTGCCGCCGGCCAGCACGACCTCGAGGCCGAGCACCGAGTCGGCGGTGGAGCCGTACTTGGTGGAGCCGAAGAACACGCTGTTGTTGGAGATCGTGCCGCCGACCGTCGCGTAACGGCCCGACAGCGGCCCCCAGTAGGGGGTGCGCACGCCGACGCCGCTCGTCTCGAGGTAGAGCTGCTCCCAGGTGACGCCGGCCTCGGCGATTACATACATGTCGTCGGTGTTGACCTCGACGACCTTGTTCATGCGGCGCATGTCGAGCAGCACCGCGTTCGGCCTGCCCGGCACGAAGGTGCGCGTGTACGACATGCCGCCGCCGCGGGCGACCACGGAGTGGCCGGCCTCGTTGGCGACGCGGACGATCTCGGCGACCTCCTCGGTCGATCCGGGCGCCACTACGACGGCCGCGATGTCAACGGGGGTAAAGCTGAGGTCGTTGGAGTAGAAGGCGCGTCCGGCGTCGTCGGAGACGACGTGCTCCGCGCCGACGATCCCGGCGAGCGTGTCAGCGATCATTCCGACCATCTCCTCTCGCTGTCCGGCAGCTCCAGGGCTGCGGAACACATGGTGTCCGGGCGAGCTTAACCCGATGGGACGCGCGGTGCCCTGTGTGAGCCTGCCGAGCGTGTCGGATTCCCACTTGACAACGTGGGAGCGTAGGCGGAGCATCCGCCAAACCCGGCAGGCTGATGCTGGTACGGAACAACGGAGGATCGATGAAGACCAAGCTTGCACTGATCGGCGCTGTGGCGACAATGGCGCTCGCGGGCGCTGGAGTGGCAGTCGGCGCCGGCCATGCGGTGCCCGGCACGCCCGGAACGGCCAACTGCAAGGGCCAGACGATGGCGTACTTGAACGAGGCGTTCAAGACGAGCTTCCAGGTCAACGGGATCGGCAACATCGCGGACTTCGCAAACCTCACGGTGAAGCAGGTCCAGGACATCGTCAACAACTACTGCGCCTAGGAGCACGAGCTCGCCGCACCGGCCGGGGGCGCGTAGACAGCGTCCCCGGCTTTTGCGCTGGCGAAGGCGGCGCCGGTAGGGTCTGGTTCCTGAGCGGAGCTGACGTCGTGCGCACGGCGCCTCAGCTGCACGGCTATGGCCGGCGACCACATCTCGTCCAGGACGAGCCTCACGCAACCGGCAGACGGCTGAGTGCCGCCTCGGCATCGTCGTGGAGCCGCTGGTTGCGCTCGATGCGTGCATCGACCTCGGCCGGGTACCGGCCGTAGTACGCAGCAGCGAGCCGGATCTGATCGGGTCGGAGCCCCGTCCCACGCGCCACGATCGCGACCGGATCGCCCTTGCAGGCCTTGGCGCGCTTGATGTCCCCGACGATCTCCCACACATCCGGCCCGTCTGTGAGCGTCGCCCGCCGACCCGTCGGCCCGTCCACGAAGACAATCCCCGGGAACTCGATCATCCGCAAGCCCTCGTCGATGAGACGCTCGGCGAGCCGTGACTTGGCCTCGCCGCGCTCGGTGCTGCAGCGGTCGAGGCGGGCGATGACATCGCTGTCCATCCGTGTCGTGAGCTGTCCGGTACGCCCCATCTCGACCTCCGCCATGCGTTGCAGTGCAATGCACGCAGTGTAACCGGTGCTCCTTTCCCTTTCGGCTCGATCATTCGAACGGCGCGTACGGGCGCTCGCCCGCGGCGATCGCGCGGTTGAGCTCGAGCAGGCGGCGATTCGTCTCGTCGGCGTCCTGGGCGATCGACGCAGGCCAGCCGTAGGCGGCGGCGACTGCCTCGTCGAGCCGGCGGTGCAGCGCCCGCAAGTCGGCCCAGGCGCCCTCGTCCATCTGGTTGTAGAGCTTGGTGAGGCCGATCTGCCGGTCGAGGCAGATCTCCGAGCGGCGGGCGACGAGGGTGCGCGATGCTTCGGCGACGGCTTCGCGTTGGACATCGGTCACGGGGCACGGGAACGGGAAGGTTTCGAAGGCGGAGGTCGGCGTGTAGCGGATGTCAGTCCGCATCGTCGATGACTGCGCTCGAGCCCAAATGAGATGGCTTGACGAGCAGAGAATTCCCATCGAGAAGTCATCCGAAAACGCGAAGACGTTCATCGCGTTGCTCGGGCATGTCCACGGATCGCACCAGCAGAACAGGATCCGCTTGCCTGTCGCCGTTCCGCCGATGTAGCGATCGTGCGTCGCGAGCGCCGCTCGCATCCGCGGCCTTGGACGCCAGAGCAGCCACCACGAGTTCCGGTACACAGGGTCGATGTCCCGCTCCGGCTTCACCCTCTCCCGCACGAGCTGCATTGGCGCCGTGTACTCCATCGCGTGCTCGAGAGCCATCATTCCGAAGTCGACGATGAATCGGGTCGGTGCCTGCATCGGATTCGTCGAGATGTCCTCGCCGATGAGATACGGGCGCACGACCCGCCGATCAGACTCCCTCGCGGCCAGCAGCTTCTCTGCCTCGTCACGTTCCAGCACGAACCCGGACGAGCGCGGGATGGGTCCCTGGAATGCGCGATGAGCGTTTGCAGGAAGCACCGCTGCGCTGCTAGTCTCCTCCGCTCCCTCCGGCCGCAGTGACGGCGCGATTGCAGCAACCTCCGCTCCATCCAGCACTCCCTTGCTGAGTGGGAGCAACGGAGACTTCACCCAGTTGACAATGCTCACATTGACGACCGCTTCACCCGGCCACACCTGCTTCGACACCGCGTTCGTGATCACGCCGCCGTTGCCGACGATGTACTCGAGGCTCGCACTCCGCGCGCGGTTCTGGCTGATCGAGTTCGTGCCGACGAGGCCCGCGCGCCCGCCGGGGTCGAGGTTATCGTGCGCCTTGCGGAACCAGTAGACGCAGAAGTCCTTGACGCCGACCTTGAACTGCTTCTTCAGCCACTCGACGTAGTCGTCGCCGAGGACGCCCCGCAGGTGCCGGTCGCCGTGAAACGGCGGGTTCCCGATGATCGCGTTCGCCTTCGGCCAGGCAAGCCGCAGCGCGTCACCCTGCTGAATGCCCGAGAGGTCGCCGAGGGGCAGCGTCGCCTCGTCGAGGCCCAGTTCGTCGACGGCGAGCTTGTGCCCCATCCACAGCGTCACCCGCGCGAGCGCGACGGCGAAGCCCTCGATCTCGATGCCACGGATGTTCTGCAACGGGAAGTGGAGGCTCAGCGAGCCCTGCTCCTTCTTCCCATCCTGCTTCCGCAGCTCCGCCTCACGCTCGTGCAGCCGCTTCTCCAGGCGGCGCAGCTCCCGGTAGGCGACGTAGAGGAAGTTGCCCGAGCCGCAGGCGGGGTCGAGCACGACGTACTGCGCGAGCGCGTTCTGCGCCTGCACCGCCTCGGCATGCGTCGAGAGGTTCTCGACGCGCTCGCGCCATGGCTCGACGATCGTCGGCTGCACCACCTTCTGGATGTCGGCCTCGTGCGTGTAGTGCGCCCCCAGGCGCCACTGCTGGTCGTGGCCGAGCCCACCCTCGAGCAGCGAGCCGAAAATCGACGGCTGCACCTGCTTCCAGTTGAAGCCTGCCGCGGCGCGCAGATGCTCCAGCTCCTCCCGGTCGAGGTGCACGCGCGCCGGGCTCTCGAACAGGCCGCCGTTGGCGTACGGCGTGCCGGCATAGAGCCCGTGCAGCGGCCGTTCGCCCGGCGTGTTCAGCCACTGGAAGAGCTGGCCGAGCTCGTCGGCGCTCGACCGCTTCGGGCTCGCGATCAGCTCGTCGAGCACGCTGGTGAAACGGTGGCCGGGGATCTGCCCGAGATCCTCGGCGAACAGGCACCACACCGACTGCAACAGAAAGTCGCGTAGCACCTCGTGCCCGGCAGCCAGGCGATCGCTCAGCCGTTCGTAGAGGTCGACGAGATGGACGACTGCCTCGCGCGTCAACGCCGCCTGCCCGCCCTGGAACACCGGCTCGCCGCCAGCCAGGAACAGCAGCGCGTCGTACTGGTCGGGGAGGTCGATCAGGTCGAGCACGAGGCGGGGCGCGTTCGGGTACCTGCCCGGCTCCCACACCTCCAGCCGACGGAAGGCGCAAAGGACGAGATAGGGCGGCGCCGGCGTGTTCGTCGCCGGGTCGGCGGAGTTGCGCCAGTAGTCGAGCGCCTGCTCACGATGCGCTGCGAGCTTCTTCGCCTCCTTCGGCGCCTTCATCTCGACAATGCACACCCGCGGCCAGATGAGGTCGAGGAAGCGGCCCTCCTGCGGCTCCTCGAAGGTCGCCACATCGCCACGCCGCGTGCCATAGCACTCGAACAGCTCGTTGAGAAAGGTCTGCGCTTCGGCGCGCTCGCTGCGGTCGTAGACGCTCCAACGCGCAGCAAATGCAGTCAGCCGCGCCCGGATCTCCTCCCCGGTCAGGGGCACGTCAGGACAGAGTCAGCGTCTCGACGTCGTCCGGCGCCAGCTCGAGCTGCTCCTTTGGCACCGCGAAGTACGTCTGCTGCATCAGCCGCCGGCCGACTACCTCGAGATCCCGCTCCGCCACCTCGATCGCCGTCACCAGGTGCGGCTCGGCACCCGCCTTGCGCAGTTCCTTCGCCGTCTTCTCGGCCCGCTTGCGCGCCTCCGAGACGTAGAGCAGGGTCTTCTCGATCTCGGCGAAGTGCTTCTCGTTCATCCCGGTCATCGTACGCCGCCAGGCGGACGCGGGAAAGTGGCCGTCGGGGACGCTGCTCAGCTGCCGGCCGACTCCCGGGCCAGCTGCGCCACGATGCCCTCGAGCATGCTCCGCACATGGCCCCGTGCGCTGTCGGACACGACCAGGTCGTCGCAACCCGTTATCTCGGCGGCAGCCGCAACAAGGTGATCGAAGTCCGCTCGGCGCACGATCAGCGGATCACCTCCATGATGCGACGGCGCTCGGGCCCGCTCAGACGGATCACGAGGGGCGAGCTCTGCCGCAGGTCTGCGGCGTCAGCGGAATCCTCCGAGATGGCCGCGCGGATCTCATCTACCGGGCGCACGAGCAGATCCTCCCAGCGATCGGCCCACGCCTCGTGGATCTTCCCTTCGGAGCGCCACACCCAGACCGTGCGGAGCGCCTCGTCGGCCATCGCCCGGTCAAGACGTCCAGCAAGCGCCCGATGGTAGGCCAGACTCCGGCGGAGCGCGCGCGCATGCGGCTCGGAGGTGCCCTCCCCAGGGACAAGCGCCGCCGGATCGAGAGCCTCCGCCCGCCGGCGCGCGACCTGCAGGCCGAACTCCAGCACGTGCCCTCGCCCACTGCCCGGGCGTCGGGCCAGCTCGGCAGCGTCGTGGAGCTCGACCACAGCCCTCAGCGGGATCGCTTTGCGCCCGTCGCCCGAGATGACGACGGGCACGTCACCGCCCCGGATCCAGCGGGCGAGCGCGGTGTGGCTCACGCCGACGAGCGATGCCGCAAGCGACGGCGAGAGCGACCCTCCCAGCTCCCGTTCGAGCGCAGCCCGGACGGCGACGATGTCCCGGTTCGGCGGAATCTCGCGCTCGGCACGGCGCAGCCGGACGATCTGCTCGAACAGCCACTTCTTCCGGTCGACAGCCTTCATAGCTCCGAGTCTAGCTCACAGTTTCGATAAATACCGTTATCTTGAAACTTTGTGCTCCACTCTGCCAGCCTGCCCGCTAGATCATCGGGATCCGTAAACGCATCTCGGGGGAGCCTGCCCTTACTCGTAAGGGCCGAGGAATCGCGCACCGTTGAAGTGGATGAGATGCGTCGCATTGTC
>JANXXF010000457.1 GCA_025350775.1 Actinomycetes bacterium | reverse complement strand
GCCCTTGCGCGCGACCTTGACGCCGCCGCCGGGCAGGCACGGCTCGAGCACGAGGGCGGCCGCGGCGCCGCGGGCCACGTCGGCGATGTGCGGCCGGGCGGAGATGCTGCCCTGCTCCTCGTCGGCGGTGATCAGCACGCGCAGGGCGCGTCGCCGGCGCCCGTCCGCCGGCGTCTCGGCGAGCGCGGCGAGCATCGTCACGAGGCCCGCCTTCATGTCGTAGACGCCCGGCCCGAGCGCGCGCGGGCCCTCGACTCGGAACGGCAGCCGCGTCAGCGTGCCCACGGGCCACACCGTGTCGGTGTGGCCGAGCAGGACGAGCGGCGCGCCTTCGCCCGGGAAGTCGGCGCGCACGTGGTTGCCGTCGAGGATCGTCGTGGCGCCGCCCAGCGCGGCGAGCTCCTGCGCCATCCGCTCGCCGGCGGCGCGCACGCCGGCGGTGTGCGTCGGCGATTCGATCTCGACGAGCTGGCGCAGCAGGTCGACCAGGCGGCCGTCGATCACGAGAAGCCCGCAGTGCCGGCGCTCGCGCTCGCCGCCGCCTCCGCCTGCGCCTCCTGCACCTCGGCGAACAGGGCTTCCCACTTCTCCATCAGCAGCGGCAGCTCGTCGCGGACGCGCCGGTGCGCGGCGATCAGATCGACATCGCCCCAGTCGTCGGCGAGCTTCGTCTCGAGCTGGGCGAGCTGCTCCTCGGCGGTGGCGATCTCGGATTCGACGCGCTCGAGCTCGCTGCGGCGGCGGCCCGGCGAGGGCGCCTTCGGCGGGCGCTTCGACGTTGCGGCCGCGCCGGCCGCTCCCGCCCCCGCGCCCGCCCCCGCCTTCGCCTTCACCGATGCGGGCGCCGGGATCAGCTCCTCGGCCTGCCGCGCGAGCACGTCGGCCCAGCCGCCGTCGTACGAGCGGATCATGCGACCCTCGACGACGAGCGTGCGCGTCGCCACCGCGTCGAGCAGGGCGCGGTCGTGCGACACCAGCAGCACCGTGCCCGGGAAGGAGTCGAGCGCCTCCTCGAGCGCCTCGCGGCTCTCGACGTCGAGGTGGTTGGTCGGCTCGTCGAGGACGAGGAAGTTCGCGCCCGAGGCGACGACGATGGCCAGCGACAGCCGGCGCCGCTCGCCGCCCGAGAGCGACTTCACCTGCTTCTCGTGGACGTCGGCGCCGGAGAACAGGAACCTGCCGAGCAGCGCCTGCGCCTGCGGGCGCTTCAGGCCCGTCCCGAAGACGGCAGCGTCGAGCACCGTGCCGCGCTCGTCGAGCTCGGCCTCGTGCTGGGAGAAGTAGGCGGGCACGACGCCGTGACCGATGCGGATCTTCCCCGTCACCTGCTCGCGCTTGCCCAGCAGGGTTTCGAGCAGCGTCGTCTTGCCGGCGCCGTTCGGGCCGACGATGGCGACGTGCTCGCCGCGCTCGACGGCGAAGTCGACGTCGTGCAACAGCTCCTTCTCGCCGGCCTTCAGTCCGAGCTTCAGCACCTCGAGCACGACCCGCGACGACCGCGGCGGGTCGAGGAAGTCGAAGCCGAGGGTGCGGCCGCCGGCGCCCGGCGCGTGCACGCGCTTGCGCTGGATGCGATCCATCTGCTTGAGCTTGGCCTGTGCCTGGCGGGCCTTGGTGCCATAGCGGAAGCGGTCGACGAACGTCTGCAGCCGGGCGAGGTCGGCGGCCTGCCGCTCCGACAGCTTCGCGAGCGCGGACGCGCGCGCGGCCTTCTCGCCACGCCATTTGTGCCAGGTGCCCGGGAAGTAGGTGCCCTTGCCTCGCTCGAGCTCGAGCACGGCCGTCGTTACCGATTCGAGGAACCAGCGGTCGTGCGCGACCAGGATGATCGCCGCGTCGATCGTCGACAGCTCCTTCTCGAGCCACTCGAGGCTCTCCATGTCGAGATGGTTCGTCGGCTCGTCGAGCAGCAGCAGGTCGGGGTCGGAGGAGAGCGCGCGCGCCAGCGAGGCGCGTGTCAGCTCACCGCCCGAGAACGTGTCAAGGGTGCGGTCGAGCTCCTTCTCGGCGAAGCCGAGGCCGCGCACCACCGACGCGGCGCGGTCGCGCCAGCCGTAGCCGCCGGCGTGCTCGAGCCGGGCATGGGCTTCCGACCAGCGGCGCATCGTCGCCGGTTCGTGATCGCCCGCCGCCATCAGGGCCTCGAGCCGCCCCAGCTCGACCTCGAGCGCGACCAGGTCGGCGGCGCCGGAGAGGACATAGTCGCGGAGCGTCAGCGAGCGGTCGCGGGGCGGGCGCTGATCGTGCAGCGCGACACGGCAGCCCTTCTCGAAGGCGAGGGCGCCGCCCTGGTGGTCGGTCTCGCCGGCGATGACGCGCAGCAGCGTCGTCTTGCCCTCGCCGTTCTGCCCGGAGAGGGCGAGCCGGTGCTTGCGCTCGACCGTGAACGACACGCCGTCGAACAGCGGGACGCCGGAGAACTCCTTGCGGAGGCCCGATGCGATGAGAACGGCCACCCTTCAAGGGTACTGACGCCGAGGCCGTACCATGCCGGACGGAATGGCACGGCTCGAGATCCAGGGTGACAGGCTCGTCGTCCGCATCTCCGCGGGCGAGAAGTTCGCCGCCGTCAAGCTGCGCCGGCCGAGCGTACGGCTGTCAGCGGTGCGCTCGGCACGGATCGTCCAGCACCCGTTCGAGGAGCTGCGCGGCATCCGCGCACCGGGGCTGCGCGTTCCGGGCTCGATCGCGCTGGGTACCTGGCGGTCGCGGCGGGGCCGGGACTTTGTCGCGGTGTATCGCGGCCGGCCTGCCGTCATCGTCGAGCTCGAGAGCGCGCGCTACCGCCGTTTCGTGGTCTCCGTCACCGATCCGGCGGCCGTCGTAGCTGCGATCTCCGCGCGCCTGCCCGCGTAGGCGCCTGCGACGTTCGCTGCCACACGTATCGTTCACGGCGAATCCTGCTGGCCGTACAACGAGGAGCGACGTGACCGACGCAGACCTGCGCCGCCAGTCCATCGACACGATCCGATCCCTTGCGATGGATGCTGTTCAGAAGGCGAACGCGGGCCACCCCGGCACCGCGATGGCGCTCGCGCCGCTCGCCTACCTCATCTACACGAAGCATCTGCGCCACAACCCGGCCGACCCGGCCTGGCCCGACCGCGACCGCTTCGTCCTCTCGGCGGGTCATGCGGGCATGCTCCAGTACGCCGTCCTGCACCTGACCGGCTACGACCTCTCGCTCGAGGATCTCCAGCAGTTCCGGCAGTGGGGCTCGAAGACCCCGGGCCATCCGGAGCGCGGCCACACGGCCGGCATCGAGGTCACCACCGGCCCGCTCGGCCAGGGCATCTCGAACGCCGTCGGGATGGCGATGGCCGAGCGTTTCCTCGGGCAGCGCTACAACCGGCCGACGCACCCGGTCGTCGACCACCGCGTCTACGTGATCGCCTCCGACGGCGACCTGATGGAGGGCGTCTCGGCCGAGTCCGCATCGCTCGCCGGCCAGTTCGGCCTGGGCAAGGTCATCGCCTTCTACGACGACAACCGGATCACGATCGACGGCTCGACCGAGATCAGCTTCTCGGTCGAGGATCGCGCGGCCCGCTACGCCGCTCAGGGCTGGCACGTCCAGACCGTCGCCGCTGTCGAGGACCTCGACGCCCTCGACGAGGCGATCGAGGCGGCCAAGGCCGTCACCGACCGGCCCTCGCTCGTCGTCGTACGCAGCCACATCGCCTACCCCGCCCCGCATGCCACGGACACCTGGAAGGCGCACGGCGCACCGCTCGGCAAGGACGAGGTCGCGGCGACGAAGCGGCTCATGGGCTTCGACCCGGAGCAGAGCTTCGTGGTGCCCGCCGGCGTCTACGCGCACATGGGCCAGCGCGAGCGCGGCGCGGCGCTGCAGGCCGGCTGGCAGGAGCGCTTCGCAGCCTGGAGCGCCGCCTTCCCCGCCGAGCGCGCCGACTGGGATCAGGTCGCGACGGGCAAGCCGCGCCCTGGCCTCGCCGAGGCGCTGCCGGTGTTCCCGGCGGGCGAGGGTGTCGCCACGCGCGACGCCGGCAAGAAGATCATGCAGGCCTTCAAGGGCTACGTCCCGACGATGATCGGCGGCGCGGCCGACCTCGTCGAGTCGACGAAGACGGTGTTCGAAGGCGGTGGCCTCTTCTCGTCCACGCATGCCGGCCGCAACATTCCGTTCGGCATCCGCGAGCACGCGATGGGCGCGATCGTCAACGGCCTCGCCGCACACGGCGGCATCGTCAAGCCGTACGGCTCTACCTTCCTCGTCTTCTCCGACTACATGCGGGGCGCCGTCCGCCTGTCCGCGCTGATGGGCCTGCCGGTCGTCTGGGTGTGGACGCACGACTCGCTCGGCGTCGGCGAGGACGGCCCCACACACCAGCCGATCGAGCATGTCGCCGTGCTGCGCGCGATCCCGAACCTGTGGGTGATCCGTCCCGGCGACGCCAACGAGGCAGCGTACGCCTGGAAGGTCGCGCTCGAGCGCGAGGACGGCCCGGTCGCGCTGATCCTGTCGCGGCAGAAGCTGGCGACGCTCGACCGCACGGAGGTCGCCTCGGCGGCCGGCGTCGAGCGTGGCGGATACGTCCTCTGGGAGAGCGCCGGCACGCCCGAGCTCGTCCTCATCGGCACCGGCTCAGAGCTGTCGTTAGCCCTCGACGCGGGCCGGGCGCTCGCCGCCCAGGGCCGCGCCGTGCGCGTCGTCTCGCTGCCGTGCGTCGAGCTGTTCGCCGCGCAGCCGCAGGCCTATCGCGACGAGGTGCTGCCGCCGGCCGTGCGGGCCCGCATCGCCGTCGAGGCCGGAATCACCATGGGCTGGCACCGCTGGGTCGGCGACGCGGGTGACATCGTCGGCGTCGACCGCTTCGGCCACTCCGCCCCCGGCGATCGCGTCTTCGCCGAATACGGGTTTTCTGTCGAAAACGTCATCGCCCGCGCGCTCGCGCTGCTCGAGCGGGCCTGAGGCCGACGATGCGCGTCGCCGTCGGGTTCGACCATCGAGGCGTCAAGCTTCGCGAGGCCGTCCTCGCGACGATCGCGGCGGCGGGTCACGAGATCGTCGACTGCGGGGTCAATTCCGACGCGGTCCGGGTCGATTACCCGGACATGGCCGCGATGGTGGGCGAGGCGATCACTGACGGCCGCGCCGAGCGCGGCATCCTGGTGTGCGGCTCCGGCGTCGGCGCCTGCGTCTCGGCCAACAAGCTCAGAGGCATCCGCGCCGCGATCTGCCACGACGCCTACTCGGCCCATCAGGGTGTTGAGCACGACGACATGAACGTGCTCTGCCTGGGCTCCGAGATCGTCGGTGGCGCGCTCGCCGGCGAGCTCGTCAAGGTGTTCCTCGCGGCCGCGTTCGGCGGCGGCGAGCGCTACGTGTCCCGGTTGGCGAAAGTCGAGAAGCTGGAGGAGAGAGCGTATGGGCGATAGCCCGCTGCGTCAGCTGGCCGAGCAGGGCCAGAGCGTCTGGGTCGACTCCCTGTCGCGTGAGCTGATCCACGGCGGTGAGCTCGCCCGCCTCATTGGGGAGTACGGCGTCACGGGTGTCACGTCGAACCCGTCGATCTTCCACAAGGCGATCTCGCAGGGCTCCGCCTACGACGAGCAGTTGCGCGAGCTCGCCGGCGCGCCGAGCGGCAAGGAGGCGTTTCTTGGCCTCGCTATCCGCGACATCCAGGACGCCTGCGACGTGCTCGCGCCGGTGTTCGCGGCGACCGGCGGCGCCGACGGCTTCGTCTCGATGGAGGTCGACCCGACCTTCGCGTACGACACCGAGGCGACCTACGCCGAGACGATGCGGTTGACGAACGAGATCGACCGGCCCAACCTACTCGTCAAGATCCCCGCGACGCTCGCCGGCCTCCCGGCGATCGAGGACTCGATCGCCGCCGGCCGCCCGATCAACATCACACTGATCTTCTCGCTCGAGCGTTACACCGCCGTCGCCGAGTGCTACATCCGTGGCCTCCAGCGCTTGGCCGCAGACGGTGGCGACCTCTCGAAGGTCGCGTCGGTTGCGAGCTTCTTCGTCTCGCGCGTCGACACCGAGGCCGACGCCCGCCTGGAGCAGGCCGGTGCGGCGCACCTCTGCGGGAAGCTCGCCGTCGCCAACGCGAAGCTCGCCTACGAGGTGTTCGAGCGGCTCTTCTCCGGCCCCGACTGGGATGAGCTCGCAGCGAAGGGTGCGCGCCGGCAGCGTCCGCTCTGGGCCTCCACTTCCACCAAGAACCCGGCGTACCGCGATGTCATCTACGTCGAGGAGCTGATCGGCCGGGACACTGTCAACACGATGCCGGAGGAGACGATCCGCGCATTCGAGGATCACGGCGTCGTCGCGGCCACGCTCGAACATGGCGTCGCAGAAGCCCGCCAGCTGCTGGCCGCTATCGAGGCCGCGGGCGTCTCCTACGACGATGTGGTCGCGGTGCTCGAGGCCGAGGGCGTGCAGAAGTTCTCGGACGCTTTCGCCGCGCTGATCGCAGGCCTCGAGCAGAAGCGGGCCGTT
>JANXXF010000421.1 GCA_025350775.1 Actinomycetes bacterium | reverse complement strand
ACCTTCGCCACGGGCTTGCTGAAGCGCAGTGGAGATCTGGCGCTGGTGCAGGCGGCGCTCAGACATCGGTCGATCGCCTCGACGTTGGTCTACGCGCGCGTGGAGCCCGGCCGGGTGCGGGCGGCGATGGAGGGGTGAGGGGCGCCCGTGACAACACGCGCGGCAGCGGTCACAATCAGCGTCATGCCTCCGCACCACGAGCCAGGGCTGCGGCCAGAGATCAGGGCGCTGATCGATCGGCTCGCCCGTGACGCGGCGCTCGTGCTCGACGATGACCCAGAGGCGCTGCTGGCGGGCGTCGTGCATGAGCGCGGCACGCTCGAGTGGGCGCAGGTTCGCATGATGCTCGAGCAGGCGACCGGGGAAGAGACGACCGACAACTTCGTGTCGGCGCTCCTCGACCGGCCCTCCGTGTTCGACATGGTTCTGCGGAGCGTGGGGGCCGACCACGTGGCGAAGCTCGAACGGAGACTCGATCGGCCCGGGAGGTGGCTGCCCACCGTCGTCATCACGCGCGACCGCAACTGCCAGCTCGGCATCGTCGAGATCCCCGAGCTGCCTTGGCCAGCGGGCTGACCCGCGCCCGCCGCCGAGGCAACGGGTCTTCGCCGCCAACCCAGATCCGGTACCCTTCCGGCATGACCGCTCCCGCCCCGGCGCCCGACTACAGCCGCAATCAGTTGATCCATTTCCTCGCCAGCCGGCTGCGCGAGGAGCCCACGCCGTCGCTCGCCGCGCTGCGTACCGAAGGCCTCGTCGCCGGCTTCGTGGTGCGGCGTCGCGACTACGACGACGCGGTGCGTGCTGCGAAGTACGTCACGCCCGATGCACCACCGCCGACCGCAGCCGACGGCGTCACGCCACCCGCAGCCGCGCGCCCGGCGCCCGACGTACCCGTCGCCGGCGGCAACCCGCCGGTGGGTTGGCTGCGAAAGTTCATCAAGAAGCACCCCAAGGCCACGTTCGCCGACGCGAAGGCCGCCGCGTTCGACGCCGGGTTCACGCTACGGAGTGCGGGTGGCTTCGGCCGGGTGCGGCAGGGTCTCGGGCTGCCGTCGAACGCCGGACGACGCTCGCAACAGCGCGCGAAGAAGGCGACGGCGACCACGCCCGCGCGGTTGTCGGCCGCTGCCGTGGCGAACGGCGCGCGCGCTGGCCGGCAGCCGCGGGCTGGCGCGACGGACTTCGGTGGGCTGGTCGAGATGTTGCACGGGATGCGGGCGGTCGTCGCCGAGCGCGATCGGCTGCGCGCGGCGCTCGTTGAGATTGACCGCGCGCTGCGGCCGCTCTTGGGAGGCTGACGATGACCAGCGGCACACCATTCCGGCACAGCGCCGGGTTCGGCCGACGCATCGAGTTCTGGATCATCGGCCGGATGCTCAAGGAGGGGCTCGACGTCTATGTGCCGCTCGTGGACGACCATGGCGTCGACGCCATCGTGCGCCGGAAGGACGGCACTTCCGCCCTCATCCAAATCAAGGCGCGGTCGAAGGACGTCGTGCATCGGAACGCCGCGCTGTTCGCATCGATCGAGCACCAACCGCGCGATGACTACTGGTTCGTGTTCTACTCTGAGCGCATGGACACGACGTGGCTGATGACGTCGGCGGAGTTCCTCGACAAGTGCCTGTCGAATAAGACCGGGAAGCATGTCGGATCGCGCTCGATCTGGCTGAACGGGACGCGGCGCGGCCCCACGGCTGGCAAGTCGGTCGAATACTGCCGGCCCCAGTTCGAGCGGTACGTCGTCACGAACTTCTCGCGGATCGTCGGTGAGTGACGCCGGATCGCCGGACGAGCCTGACATGATGACCCTCCAGATGATTCTCGCCACAGCGTCCCGGCCGGCCATTGACGTTGCGGAGGCCACGCGTCTGGAGCAGGAATGGTGGAAGGTTGCCGCGTCGATCGCCGGCCCCGTGATTGCCGCGGTGGTTCCGTACCTCGTGGTCAAGGCCACCCTTGCTTCGTCGCGCCGGGCCGATGACAGAAAGCTGCGCCTGGAGGATCTGCGTCACCGCCACACGGCGATCGCTGCCGCGTGGGTGCAGTGGATAGACACGATGAACGCCGCCGTGCGGTTGATGTCGACCGTCCATCAGGCCGCAGCGCAAGGTGCTGACACCGCGGATCACAAGGTGGCGGACGCCTACGCCAGCGCATGGAGTGCATACCTGCGCATGTCGATCGTTGACGACGTGAACACGCTCGCGATGATCGGCGCCGCGGGGCTCCCTGACGACTTCCGGGAGGCCTTCGATGCCTTCGCGGCGTCTGTTGCTCAGTTCCGGGCCGGCCTCGTCGCGCCGCCGGCTCCGGCGAACATCGCTGAATTGCGGGCGGCGGTTT
>JANXXF010000405.1 GCA_025350775.1 Actinomycetes bacterium | reverse complement strand
AGCGCCTCCGGCAGGTAGCCGGCGCTGCGGAACTCGTCCACCCCCACCGCGCCGTGACGCTTCGAGAGCTTCTTGCCGTCGGTGCCGAGGACGCTGGGGACATGGGCGTAGACGGGCGGCGTGCCGCCGAGCGCCGCGATCACGTTGAGCTGCTTCGGGGTGTTCGAGACGTGGTCGTCGCCGCGGATGACGTGCGTGATGCCGTCCTCGAGATCCTCGAACGGGTTCGCGAAGTTGTAGACCGGGCGGCCGTCGGAGCGGACGATCACCATGTCGTCGAGCTGCGTGTTGGGAAACTCGATGCGGCCCTTGATGGCGTCGTCCCAGCCGGTGACGCCGTCCTTCGGCATGCGGATGCGGATCGCGCCCTCGTCCTCGTACGCCTTGCCCTCGTCGACGAGCCGGCGGGCCGCAGCGGCAGCGGCCTCCATGCAGTCGAGCTGGAACGTCACCGGCCCGTCCCAGTCGATGCCGACCCAGCGCAGCGACTCCTGGATCTGCTCGACCGCTTCGGCGACCTCGCGCGAGACGTCGGTGTTCTCGATGCGCAGCAGGCACTCACCGCCGCGCCCGCGCGCGAACAGGTAGTTGAAGAGGAAGGTGCGGACGCCGCCGACGTGGAGGAAGCCGGTGGGCGACGGGGCCATGCGGACGCGGACGGTCACGGGAGGCGATGGTACCGGCGTCGCGGCCGCGACCACGCCTGCTGGCGCCCGGCCGGTGAGCCCCGACCGCCGCCGCGGCTAGCCTCCCTTGGTGCTCTTCGGCGCCCACGTCTCCACCGCAGGCGGCATCGACACCGGCATCGACCGCATCGCCGAGCTCGGCGGCAACTGCGTCCAGGTGTTCACCCAGAGCCCGCGCATGTGGAAGCCGACGACGCACCGGCCCGAGTCGATCGAGCGCTTCAAGGCGCGCCGCGCCGAGGCCGGCATCGGCGCCGTCGTGTGCCACGCGCTCTACCTCGTCAACCTCGCCGGCCCCAACGAGGACTTCTACGAGAAGTCGGTCGTGGCGATGCGCTCCTCCCTGGAGGCTGCGGTGGCGATCGAGGCCGAGGGCGTCATCTTCCACGTCGGCTCGCACCTGGGCGCCGGCTTCGAGGCGGGGCTGGAGCGGATCGTGCCGGCCCTGCGGCAGATCCTCGAGCTGACGACCGAGCGCACCTGGCTGCTGATGGAGAACTCGGCCGGCGCGGGCGGCACGGTCGGGCGCGACCTCGACGAGTTGGTGGCGATCTACGAGGCGCTCGACCGGCATCCGCGCCTCGGCCTCTGCCTCGATACCTGCCACCTGTTCGTCAGCGGCATCGACGTCGGCGACCCCGCCGTGCTCCAGGCCACCCTCGACGACCTCGACGCGCGCATGGGCCTCGACCGGCTGCGCTGCCTGCACGTCAACGACTCGAAGGCTCCGCTCGGCTCGAACAAGGATCGCCACGAGAACCTGCTCGACGGCCTCATCGGCGGGCGCCTGGCGACCGTGCTCGGACACCCGCAGCTGCAGCACCTGCCGGCCGTGCTCGAGACCCCAGGCCACGAGGGCAAGAACGGCCCCGACCACGAAGAGCTGAAGCGCTTCGCGCAGCTTCACGCGGCGGGGCTCGCGCAGTACGCCTGACGGCCGCGCCGCCTTGACTCGCGCGCGGCGGCGGCCGTAGTGTCGTCGCACCCAGTCACATCTCAGGAGGAATCCCTGTGAACATCCGCCCACTCGTGGCGTCGCTCTCCGCAGCGGCGCTCGTCGGGCTCGGCGTCGCCGCAGTGGCGACCGCAGCGAGCACCGACGGCGGCTCAGCCAACATCGCCAGGTACTCGGCCGTGCCCACGTTCGTCGCACCCGGCCCGGCCTTCGACGCCAGCAAGGCGAAGGGCAAGACGATCTTCGAGATCCCGGTCGCCAGCTACCTGCCCTTCGTCGTCAACATCGGCAAGTCGATGAAGGCAATCGGCCAGCAGGTCGGCGTCAAGGTGGTCAGCCTGTCGAACCAGGGTCAGCCCTCTCAGTGGATCCAGGGGATCGAGCAGGCGATCACGCAGAAGGCCGACCTGATCGTCCTCAACACCGCCCCCGACCCGCGCCTGCTCGGGCCACAGCTCGCAGCCGCCCACAAGGCCGGCATCCCCGTCCTCGTCACGCACCTCTACCCGTCCGGACGCAAGCTGCCGCCGAACGTCACCGCCCACGTACCCGCCCCGTTCCGTCAGGTCGGGATGCTGCTTGCCGACGGCGCGATCGCCGCGACGAGCGGCAAGGCCAACGTGCTTGTGATCGGCGAGAACCAGTTCGAGGGCAGCCGTGTGATCCTCGCCTCGCTCAACGCGGAGCTGAAGAAGGCTTGCCCGGCCTGCAAGGCAAAGACCGTGATCGTGCCGATCAACGACTGGGCGACGAAGATCTCCACCGAGACCAGCACGGCGCTCAATGCCGACAAGTCGATCAACGTCGTCGTCGGCCTCTATGACGCGATGCAGGACCAGATGATCGCCGGCATCACGATCGCCGGCCGCTCCGATGTCCTGACCGGCTCCTACAACGGGGTCACGGCGGTGATCAAGCGGATTCAGGGCAAGAAGATCGTCGCGTTCACCGTCGGCGAGTCGGCCAATCAGGTGGCGTACTTCAACATGGACCAGGCGCTGCGCATTCTCAGCGGCGTGGCTCCGGTGAAGGACCCGGCGACCCCGTTCCGCTTCTTCGACGCGTCGAACGCGGCGCAGGCCGGCGTCCCGCCGAAGGACGACAAGGGCTACGGCAGCGACTACAAGAGCGGCTTCCTGAAGCTCTGGGCCGGTGCTCCTGCTGCCGCTGGCGGGTCGTCCTCGACAGACACGTTCAACATGCGCGAGTTCGCGTTCGACACGACGTCCGACACCGTCAAGGCCGGCACGGTCACGATCGTGGGAACGAACAAGGGGAACTCGGTTCACAACCTCGTCTTCCCGACCCTCAACAAGAAGACGGCGTTCATCCAGCCCGGCAAGAGCTTCAAGCTGGTTTTGACGCTCAAGCCGGGCTCGTACACGTACGCCTGCACGCTCCCGCGCCATGCCGAGAACGGCATGCAGGGCGTCCTGGTCGTGAAGTAGCTCGATGAAATTCCTGGTTCAGAGCGACGTCTTCCCCGAGGCGCCCGTCGACCGGCTCGCCGAGC